>JAICPQ010000125.1 GCA_025929745.1 Burkholderiales bacterium
AGCGCGAAGACGATTCGTAGCATGCGTTTCCTCCTCCCGGGCTAGGCGGCCATTATGCGATAGCTGGCGACCCAGTAGTACTCGTACTCGGTGATGCGCGCCTCGGCGCCGAGGCGCTCGCGCAAGTCGCGCGCGCTGGGAAAGTTCTTGAGCACCTCATGCGTCGACCCGTCATCGAGGCGCCGGGTCTGGTAGGTATTGCCTTCGCCGTCGCGGCGCGAGAGGGGCGTGCTCGAGCCCTCGACATAGCGGTTGTCCATGAAGGCGACGAGCGCGCCCGGCTCGAGCCTGCGGTGCAGCGCTCGCAGGAAGGCGTCCAGCCTGGAGAGCGGGACGTGCGACCACCAGAACCCCGCATAAGCGGCCGAGAACCTATCCCTCCACTCGGGGAGCGCATACGCGTCGCCCTGCACAAAGCGGACGTTTGCCCTCGGGTAGGGCTTGGTCCTCGCGATGGCGAGGGTCTCTTCGTTGTAATCAAGCGCGACCACCGACTCGGCCCGCGCCGCGATGAGTGGCGTCCAATACCCGGTACCGCAGGCGAGCTCGAGAACCCGCCGGCCCTCGAAGAGCGCCGGGATGTCACTGCGCATGCGCGCGAGGTCGGCCTGGCGCTCGGGCTTGGCGTAGATCTTCTCGTACTCGGCGGCGCGCTGCGCGTAATAGAGCTCCATTCAAGTATCCTACCCCTCATGTCGGCGCTCGTTCTCGATTCACCGCATTCCGGCCACGACTTTCCCGCCGACTTCGATGCCGTGGTAAGCGAGCGGGAGCTGCGCGAGTCCGAGGACTGCTATGTCGACGAGCTCTACGCCGCCGCGGAGGAGATCGGTGCGCCGCTCGTCGCAGCCCGGGTTCCGCGCACGTACATTGATGCCAACCGCCACGCCGGCGACGTCGACCTGGACTTGATCGAGGGCCCGTGGCCCTGGGAATACCGCCCGAGCGGCAAGGCGCGCATCGGGAAATCGCTGATCTGGCGCACCCTCGAGGACGGACGTTCGATCTACGCTCGCCGCCTCCTGCCGGAGACGGTGCGCCGGCGCATTGAGCGCGTGCACCAGCCTTACCATCGCCATTTGAAAGAAAAGCTCGACGACGCCTATCGGCGCTTCGGCAAGGTCTATCACATCAACTGCCATTCGATGCGCTCGGTCGCTGGCAAGCAGAGCGACGACGGCGCGGGCAGCGTGCGGCCCGATTTCGTCTTGGGCGACCGCGACGGCACTACCTGCGAGCCGCGTTTTACCGAGCTCGTGCGCGAGACGCTCGCCAGCATGGGCTACCAAGTCAGCGTGAATGATCCGTACAAGGGCGTGGAGCTCGTGCGCGCGTATTCGGATCCGGCAGCAGGGCGCCACAGCCTGCAAATCGAAATCAACAAGCGGCTTTACATGGATGAGTCGACGCTCGAGAAATCGCCCGGTTTCCGGCGATTGCAGAAGGACCTCGGCGAGCTGCTGCGCGTGGTGGTGCGTGAAATATCGGATTGAGATCCGTCCGCCGGACATCAAGGCCTACCGGCATGGCAACACCGGCGTCGATTATGTGCACGTACTCGACTCCGGCAAGCCCGGGCCGACCGTCATGGTGCAGGCGCTCACGCATGGCAACGAGTTCTCGGGCGCGATCGCGTTGGACTTTCTGTTCAAAGAAAAACCGGAGATTTCGCGCGGCCGGTTGATTCTGGCGTTTGCAAACGTCGCCGCGTTCGAGCGTTTCGATTTCGACGACCCCGACCGCTCGCGCTTCATCGACGAGGACTACAACCGCGTGTGGGCCGACGCGGTGATCGACGGTTCGCGCGACTCAGCGGAACTTCGCCGCGCGCGCGAGTTACGCCCCTTCGTGGATTCGGCGGACTTCCTGCTCGACTTGCACACGATGACCGAGCCGTGCCGGCCGATCATGGTGTGCGGGATGCTCGACAAGGGCGCCGAATTCGCGCGACGCGTCGGCGTGCCGGCCGACCTCCTCATCGACACGGGGCATCCGGCCGGGCTGCGCATGCGCGATCGCGGCGGCTTCGGCGATCCGGCGAGCCCGAAAAACGCGCTCCTCATCGAAGCCGGCCAGCATTGGGAGAAGAGCTCAGTCGATGTCGCGATCGACACAACGCTGCGCTTCCTGCAGGCGAGCGGCATCGTCGACGCTCAATGGGTCAAGCCGCGCCTGCGGCTTACTCCGCCGCCGGGGCAGCGCGTGGTCCGGGTGACGCAGCCCATCACGGCATCGAGCGCGAATTTTCGCTTCGTGCAGCGCTGGACGGGTCTCGAGATCCTGCCCAAAGCGGGGACGCTGATCGCCACCGATAGCGACAAGGAGTGGCGCACGCCCTACGACGAGTGCGTGCTGGTGATGCCTTCCACCGCACACGTCAAACCGGGCAATACAATGGTGCGCCTAGGCCGCTATGACTAAGATCATCGCATTGCTTCTCGTGGGCGCCGCCACGAGCGCGTCCGCTCAGGTCTATCGCTGGGTCGACGAGAAAGGGCGCGTCAATTATTCGAATGCGACGCCGCCGGCTGGGGCGAAGGCCACGATCGTCGATGCGCAGGCGAAACCCGGACCGCCTGCGCCCGACACGCAGGACTGCTACACGCTACGCTGCCAGGGCGAGCGCCTCGAGCAGCGGCTCGCGCGCCGCGAGCAGCTAGAGTCGCGCGCTTACGCCGAACGCATTGCGGCGACGCCGCGGCCGCCGCGAGGCCTGGAATTTCGCAAATACATGTGGCTCGAGCGCGGCATGAGCGAGGGCGAGTTTCTGACCATCGCCGGCGCGCCCGACATCCTGACGCACGAAGGTTGGGACGGAGGCCGCAGCTACATCTACATGCCAACGCCAGGCGATCCCTTCGTTACCACAGTGGTCATCAGTGGCGGCCGCATTCGCGGCATCGAGCGCGTGCGCAAGTTCTAGGCACGCGCCTTGCTCCGAGGGTGTCGATACACCCGAAAGGAGCAGAGCATGGAAGACAAGCGCAAAGACGGCGTGGAAGGCGAAGGCAGCTACTCGGGCAGCAAGGATTACAACGAGCGCACGAAGAAGTTCGTGCAGTCGGGCAAGGTGGACCAGGCGGCGCGCGACGCCGAGCCGAAGTCCGAGGAAGAAAAGCACCAGATGCAGAAGGCCGAGCGCATCGGGAAGGATCGCGCTAAGGGCGAGGATCCCGCGCTCAAAAAGAAGTAAGAGCTATTTCCTGAGGTCGCCCCAGAGGGCGTCCAGCCGCTGATAACGCCCGCAGCCGGTCACGTAAAACCGGTACTGCAGGGCGTTTTTCTTGTAGTAATCCTGGTGGTAGTCCTCCGCCGGCCAGAACTCGCTCGCTTTCGTGATCGGCGTGACGATCGGCTGGCGGAAGGGCTTCTGCTTTTCCCACTTTGCTTTGGAAGCTTCGGCGAGCCGCTTCTGGTCGTCGGTGTGATAGAAGATTTCCGGGCGGTATTGCGAACCGGAATCGCAGAACTGGCGGTCCTTCACCGTCGGATCGTGGTTCAGCCAGAACACCTCGAGCAGTTTCTCGTAAGTCACCTTGGCCGGATCGTAGGTCACCTCGACCACCTCCGTGTGGCCGGTGCGTCCGGTCGAGACCTGGTCGTAAGTCGGATTCTTCACCTTGCCGCCCATGTAGCCGGAAACCGCCGAGATGACCCCTGGCGTTTTCTCGAACGCCTCCTCGGTGCACCAGAAGCAGCCGCCCGCGAAGGTCGCCTTTTCGGTCTTTTGTGCGAACACGGTGGCGGCCAGCGTGGTCAGCAGCGCGAAAACGAGAACCTTCATCTGGACAGCTCCTTTAGGACGGCGTCGATGACCGGTTGGTCGCGCAAGCATAGCCGGACCTTACTAAGCGGCGAAGCGCGCATGGCTTTGACGTAGGCGCGGGCGCACTTTTCGAGCGGCACCGCGAAGATGCCGCTGGAGACTGCCGGGAAGGCGACCGAGCTCCAGCCGCGCTCGCGGGCGCGCTCGAAGGCGTTTCTGAGGGCGCTGATGAGCTTCCTTTCCTCGTCGCCTTCTCCCTGTCGCGGACCCACTGCGTGGATCACGCCCTTGAAAGGAAGCCGGCCCGCCGTGGTGACGACGGCCGAGCCGGTGGGCAACACGCCTGTTTTCCGGATGAGGGCATCGGACTCGGTCTGCAATTCCGGACCGGCAGCGCGCGAAATGATCGCAGCCACGCCGCCGCCGTGCGCGAGGTGGCCGTTCGCCGCGTTCACGATCGCGTCGACCGGCTCTTCCAGGAGGTTGCCGCGAACCACCTGGAAGTTGCCTTCCTCGGCTAGGACTTCTTGCGGCGCCTGCGTGGCACTTTCGCGCCGGCGCGGCGCGCTTCCGAAAGACCGATGGCGATCGCCTGCTTGCGGCTCGTGACCTTCTTTCCCGATCGCCCCATGCGTAGCGTGCCGCGTTTGCGCTCGCGCATCACCTGGCGAACCTTCTGCGAAGCCTTTCTGCCGTATTTGCGGGCCATACGGAACCTCCTACTCGATCTTTGCTTTCGCCCTTAGCCCCTTCACCAGCTCCTCGATCTTGTTCTGCGCCAGCATTTGCTGGATGCGCGGCTTCACCTCCGCGAGCGTCGCGAATTTGGCGGGACGCACGTCGTCGAGCTGGATGATGTGGTAGCCGAAGCGGGTGCGCACCGGCTCCTGCGTGTACTTGCCCTTCTCGAGCTTCACCATGGCTTCGGAGAACTGCTTGTCGTAGGTGCCCGGCACGTTCCAGTCCAGGTCGCCGCCGCGCTGCGCGCTGCCCGTGTCCTTGGAGTTTTTCGAGGCGAGGTCCTCGAACTTGCCGCCTTTCTTGAGCTGCGCGATGAGCGCCTTGGCCTCGTCCTCGGTCTCAACGAGAATGTGGCGCGCCTTGTATTCCTTGTCGCCGTGCTGCGACTTGGCGCGCTCGTATTCCTTCTGCACGTCGGCCTCGCTCACCGGATTTTTGCGCACGTACTCGCGCAGGTATGCGCTTACGATGATTTCCTGACGCGCCATGTCGAGCTGCGTCTGCACCTCCGGCTGCTTGGCGACGCCCGACTTCTGCGCCTCCTGCATGAGGACCTCGCGGTTGACGAGCTCGTCGCGCACCATCCCGCGCATCTGCTCGTTGTCCTGCGCGCCGCGCTGCAGTTGCTGCTGGAGCAGGAAGTCGGCGCGCGCCTGCGGCACGGCCACGCCGTTCACGGTCGCGACCGGCTTGGCGGCGGCCGGCTTGGCCGCCGGTTTGTCTTTCGTGGGCAGCGGCGCCTGCGCCAGCGCGACCGGGGTTGCGGTCAATAAGAGAATAAAAAGGCGAAGGTTCACGAGCTTCCTTTCGGTTCTTCTGGTGCGCGCGCGTTGATCGCGAGCGCGTGGATCGGGTTCTGCATCAGCTCGCCGAGCGCCTGATACACCATGCGGTGGCGCGCGACGGTGGACTGACCGGCGAAGCGCGTCGAGACGATGGTGAGCCGCCAGTGCGTGTTGCCGCCGGGCCGCGCGCCGGCATGGCCGGCGTGCTGCACGCTTTCGTCGACCAGCTCGAGCTCGAGCGGCTCGAGCGCAGCGAGGCGCTCACGAATTCTCGCTGCGACGCTCATCCTTCTCTTCGATGAACCGTGACAGCACGAGCGCCTGGGCGAGCACGAACACCAGCATCAGTCCCATGCCGCCGAAGAGCTTGAAGTTCACCCAGTGGTCGGTGGAATAGTTGTAGGCGACGTACAGGTTGAGCGCGCCCATGAAGACGAAAAACCCGATCCAGCTCCAGTTCAGGCGCGACCAGACCGGATCGGGCAGCTGCACCTGTTCGGACAGCATCATGCGGATCAGGTTCCGGCGCAGGACGAGCGCGCCCGCAAGTACCATGCCGAAGAGCCAGTAGAGCACCGTGGGCTTCCACTTGATGAAGGTTTCGTCCTGCAGGACCAGCGTCGCACCGCCGAACACCGCGATGATGGCGAGGCTCGCCCAGAGCATCGGCTCCACCCGCCTGCCGCGCAGCTTGAGCCACCCCACCTGCACGAAGGTCGCGGCGATCGCCACGCCGGTCGCAACATAGATGTCGGCGACCTTGAAGGCGATAAAGAACAGGATGACCGGAAAAAAATCGAACAGGAACTTCATTTGCCGCCGCGAGTTTACCAGCCTTACTTACTTCCAACCCCCGACGGCTTTACGCGCGGCCTCGTTGCCCGGACGAACCACGAGACCGCTCGAGGAGACGTTAACCAAGTACTCGGCGCCCTCTGCCATCGGCACATAGGCCGCGCTGCCGTAAAGGGCATCGGCGAGCGGCACGTAGGACTGGTAGCGCCGTAGCGCCGCCCACAGGTCGATGCCCGGGTCTTCCGACAGCGCAAATACGGTGCGCGGCGCCGAGCGCTCGGAAGTGATATCGCCGTACCGGCCGGAGAGCCGTTCCAGCCGGTAAACGGTATCGAGGCCGAGCAGGTTGCCGATGCCGCGCCACTTGAGGACGCGCGCATCGATCTGCCATTCGTCGCCGCGCAGCTCGTAATGCCGCGCCGGGATCTGCTTGCCTTCGACGCTCACGACGTAACGGCGCTCGCCGAGCTGGCGCATCGAGACCCGAGCGGCTTCCTGCTCGTGGGTGAGGCGCGCGTAGGTATGCAGGTTCATCGCCACGAGAACCGCGGCCGCGGCGAGCGCCAGGATAAAGCCGCCCGAGACGAAGAACAGCGTGCCGCGCAGGAGCTGGATGCGGCGCAGCCGCCGGATCGCCGCGATTTCGAGCGGGATCGCCGCCAGGAAAGCCAGGACGACGATCCCGATTAAGATGGGCGACAAAGGAGACACAGCCTGTGGCATTGGTGAAGATTATCGAATATGCGGAGGCGAGCCCCGAGGTAAAAGTTGTCTACGACGACATCATGAAGACGCGGGGCGTCGAGTGGATCAACAACTTCTGGAAGGCGCTCGCGAACGACCCGAAGCAGCTCGCGCGCGTCTGGGCCCAGGTGAAGCAGGTGATGGCCCCCGGCGCGCTCGACCCGCTGGTGAAGGAAATGATCTACGTCGCCGTGAGCGCAACCAACGGCTGCGAATACTGCACGTTCTCGCACACCGCCGGCGCGCGCAAGAAAGGCATGACGGACGCGATGTTCATGGAGCTCATGGCGGTGGTCGGGCTTGCCAACGAGACCAACCGGCTCGCCAACGGGCTGCGCATGCCTGTGGACGCGCAATTCATTCCGTGAAGCGGACGTCCTTGCCGTCGGGCGTGACGAGGTAGCGGCGCCAGAGCTTTCCTTCGGCGCGCACTTCGACTGGCCAGTAGCACTTGCCGGCTTCGCGCACGGGCTGGTCCAGCCGCACGGCGTACTGCGGTTTCGCGCCTTTTTCGATCCTGCCTCGCGCCCACGCGCTCACTTCGGGCAGCATCTCGATGCGAGTGACCGCGCGGCGCAGCGGCAGGTTGCCCAGGTCCGGGTAATCGCAGGCGAACGCCGGCGCGGCGACGAGACAACCGATAATCGCGACCCTCATGGACGCAAAGCTAGCACCCGGCTCGAGCGTCGTCATCCTGCTCGGCGTGGCGTGCGCGTTCGCCTCCAATCATCTTTGCGCGCGTATCGCCTTCGACCACGGCGCAAGCGTGGCGACGGCGGTCAGCGTACGCGCGACTTTCACGGCGCTTCTCCTGTTCTTCCTCATGCGCGTGCAGGGCGTGCGCATCGCCATCCCGCACGAGCTGCGCTGGCCGACGCTCGTCGCCGGCATCCTGATCGCGACTCAGAGCTACTCGCTCTATTCCGCGGTGGCGCTGATTCCGCCTGCGCTCGCGCTGCTCGTCTTTCAGACCTCCCCTATGCTGTATGTGCTCCTGACCTGGGCGCTCGGCAAGGAAGCGCCGCGCTGGAGCGGGGGGGGCCCGCAGGCGCCCCCCCGACGCGGTCGCGCGGCGGGGCGGCGACGGCGACAACGCGCCAGCAGCGCCGCGGGCGGGGC
>JAICPQ010000091.1 GCA_025929745.1 Burkholderiales bacterium
CGAAGGCCATCATCACGAGAAGGAGCGCGAGACCGACGCGCTGCCCGAGCTCCATTGCCCGCTCGGACACCGGCTTTCCCTTCACGATTTCGATCGCATAGTACATAAGGTGTCCGCCGTCGAGCAGCGGGATGGGAAGCAGGTTGAGCACGCCCAGGCTGATGCTGATGAGCGCGAGGAAGGTCAGATACGAAACCCAGCCCATCGCCGCCGACTGGCCGGCGAAATCCGCGATCGTGACCGGCCCCGAGAGATGCTTCCACGACACCTCGCCGAGCAGCATCTTGCCGAGCATCTTCAGGCTGAACACCGCGATGTCGCCGGTCTTCAACACGGCTTTCCAGAGGCTTTCGCCGATGCCGTGCTGCACGCGCACCAGCATCTTGTCCGCGTGCGATGCCGGCAGCTGCGGCGCGGCGCCGATGCGCCCGACGCGCTTGCCGCCGGCGCTGACCGCCGCGGGCACCACCTGCACTTTCTGGCGCGCGCCTGCGCGCTCGACGGTCAGATCGAGAAGCGTGTCGGGCTTCGCCTGCACCGCGGCCACCAGAGCTTCCCAGGATTCGACCGGCTTGCCGTCCGCGGCGACGATGCGATCGCCGGGCGCCAGGCCGGCGCTCTCAGCGGCGCCGCCGCGCACCACCTGTCCGATGATCGGTTCGAGCGGTGGCCGGTAGAGCCGCAGTCCGATCTTTTCGAGGGCATCGGACTCGACGTCGTCGGTCGGGAACGCGCGCAGGTCGAGGAGCGCGTCTTTGAGATGGCCTTTCTCGGTCAGCACCTCAAGGCGCACCGACTGGCGCTGCAACGCTGACTGCAGCACGCGCCAGCGCAACTCCTGCCACGTGCCGATCGTCTCGCCGTCGACGGCGCGCACCGTGTCGCCGCGCGCGAGGCCGGCCGCCGCCGCGACGGAGGCGTCCGGGGGCGCGCCGAGCACCGGACGCGCTTCCGGCAGTCCGTACATGAAGAGTCCGGCATACGCGGCGATGGCAAAGAGGAAATTCGCCACGGGACCCGCGACCACGATGGCGAAGCGGCGCCAGACGCTCTGGCGGTTGAAGGCGCGGTGCGCCTCGCGCTCGGCAACCTCGCCTTCGCGCTCATCCAGCATCTTCACGTAGCCACCGAACGGAATCGCGGCGATGACCCACTCGGTCCGATCGGCGCCCCGCCGCCAGGTCATGAGCGGCCGTCCGAAGCCGACCGAGAAGCGCAGCACCTTGACGTTGAACCAGTGCGCGACGATGTAGTGGCCGTACTCGTGCACGACGATGAGCAGGCCAAGCGCGATGATGAACGCGACGATCGTGTGGAGAAGACTCATGCGGCGAGGGCGAGGACGCGCTGGTCCGCCTGACTGCGCGCGCGTGCGTCCGCTTCCATGATTTGTTCCAGATTGTCCGCGGCGCTAGGCGGAACGGCCATGAGCGTTTCGGCGATCACGCCGGCGATGCCGGTGAAGGCGAGCCGCCCGGCCAGAAACGCCTCCACCGCGACTTCATTGGCCGCATTGAGCACCGCCGGCGCCGTGCCGCCGCGGGCGAGCGCGTCGTAGGCGAGGCCGAGGCACGGAAAGCGCGCGAAGTCGGGTCTTTCGAAGGAAAGATTCCGCGCCGCGGCGAGGTCGAGCGGTGCGACGCCGGAGTCGATGCGCTCCGGATACGCGAGCGCGTGCGCGATTGGCACGCGCATGTCGGGATTGGAAAGCTGCGCGATGACCGAGCCGTCCGCGTACTCCACGAGCGAATGCACGATGCTCTGCGGATGGATGAGGACCTCGATCTTCTCCGGCGGAAGGCCGAAGAGGAAAGAGGCCTCGATCACCTCCAGGCCCTTGTTCATCATGGTCGCCGAGTCGACCGAGATCTTGCGGCCCATGACCCAGTTGGGGTGGGCGCAGGCCTGCTCGGGCGTGACGCTTTTCAGGCTGTCGAGGGCCGCGGCGCGGAACGGCCCGCCGGACGCGGTCAGCACCACTTTGCGCACGGCCTTGGCGTCCGAGAAGCACTGGAACACGGCGTTGTGCTCGCTGTCGACCGGCAGGAGCTGCGCGCCCGATTCCCGCGCAGCGCGCATCACGAGCGGACCGGCCATGACCAACGCTTCCTTGTTCGCAAGGAGCACGCGCTTGCCGGCACGCACCGCGGCGAGTGTGGAAGCAAGCCCGGCGGCGCCGACGATACCCGCCATGACGGCATCCGTTTCGCCATGCGCGGCGAGCGCCTCGAGCGCGCCGGCACCGAAAACAAGCTCGGTGCCGAATTCGGCGAAGGCGCGGCGCAGCTCGGCATTTTCCGCGGCCGACGAGAGAACGGCGTAGCGCGGGCGGTGGCGCCGGCAGAGCCGGGCGAGCTGGTCGGCTGAGCCGTGCGCCGTCAGCGCGAAGACGCGGTAGCGCTCCGGATGACGCGCCGCGACGTCGAGCGTGCTCGCGCCGATCGATCCGGTGGCGCCCAAGACGACGAGGTTCACCGGATCACCTTGAACAGCACGAGCGCGGCGCCGACCGGCAGGATGGCGCAG
This sequence comes from Burkholderiales bacterium, assembly GCA_025929745.1. GTDB lineage: Bacteria > Pseudomonadota > Gammaproteobacteria > Burkholderiales > SG8-39 > SCGC-AG-212-J23. The sequence continues at coordinate 2,527 of JAICPQ010000091.1, forward strand.
GCGCTATCGATGCGGTCGAGCATGCCGCCGTGGCCGGGCAGCAGCGCGCCGCTGTCCTTGACCCCGGCCTGGCGCTTCGCCGCCGATTCAAAGAGATCGCCCACGATACTCACCATGACGAGCAGCGCTGCCGCGCCCAGGAAGACCGCCATGCGGGATGCCTGCGCTCCTGCGAGAAATAGCGAAAGAATCATAGCGTACGCGGCGGCGCCGATCAGCCCGCCGGCCGCGCCCTCCCACGTCTTGCCAGGACTGATGGCGGGCGCGAGCTTGCGTCGGCCCCAGCGCCGTCCGGCGAAATAGGCGCCGGTGTCCGCGATCCACGCGACCGCGAGAACGATGAGCGCCTCGGTCGGGCGCAGCACCACCATGGCCAGCGCGGCCGGCACGAGCACGACGAACCCGGTGGCGATGAGCGCGCCGCGGTGCTCCGTCTTGACGCCGCGCCACATCCATATCGGCGCGGCGACGACCCAGAACAGCGCGGCGAGGACGAACACGGCCGTTTTGTCATCGAGTGTCAAGGCGAGCGCGAACACGCCGACGATCGCGGCCGCATAGACGCGCGCGCCAGTCGCGCCCAGCGCGCAGATGCGCGCCCATTCATGGCCGCCGATTGCGGTGATCAGCACCATGAGGAGCGCGATTCCGGTGCGCGGAAGGAAGAAGAGCGCGGCAAGCAGGATGGCGAGCAGCACCGCTGCGGTGCTTGCGCGCCTCACCGATCGACAAGACCCGTCAAGCGACTTCGGGGCGCTGCGACTGCTCGAGCTGCTCGCTCGTGCGGCCGAAGCGCCGCTCGCGCTTCCGGTACGACGCGATCGCTTGGTCGAGCGCCGCTCCATCGAAATCCGGCCACAGCGTCTCGGTGAAATAGAGCTCGGCATAAGCGAGCTGCCAGAGGAGGAAGTTCGAGATGCGCTGCTCGCCCCCGGTGCGGATGAACAGATCGGGCTCGGGCGCATAGCTCATCGCGAGGTATGGCGCGAGCGCCGCTTCGTCGACCGGGGCGCAAGCGCCATCCGCGAGCATGCGGTTCACCGCCTGCAGGATGTCCCAGCGTCCGCCGTAGTTCGCCGCGATGGTGAGGGTGAGCTGGCGGTTGTGCGCGGTGAGCGCCTCGCCGCCCGCGATCAGCTCGCCGATCTTGGGGCCGAAGCGCTGGATATCACCCACGACTTTCAGACGCACGCCGTTCGCGTGCAGCTTTTCGACCTCGTTCTCAAGCGCGCTCTTGAAAAGCTTCATGAGGAGCGCCACTTCCTCGGCGGGACGGCGCCAATTCTCCGAACTGAAGGCGAAGAGCGTAAGGTACTCGATGCCGCGCTCGCCGCAGGCGCGCACCGTGGCGCGCACCGCTTCGGCGCCGCGGCGATGGCCGGCGATGCGCGGCAGGCGCCGACGCCGCGCCCAGCGCCCGTTGCCATCCATGATGATGGCGACGTGGCGCGGCATGTCACCCGTGTTCGGAATGCCGGCGGTGGAGCTGGTTTCCCCGCTCATACGGCCATCAGCTCCTTTTCCTTGTCGGCGAGCAGGCGATCGATGTCGGCGATGTGCCGGTCGGTCATCTTCTGCATCTCGTCAAGCGCGCGGCGCTCGTCGTTCTCGGAGATCTCGTGCTTCTTCAGCGCATCCTTCAGGTGGTGGATCGCATCGCGCCGGAGGTTGCGCACCGCGACGCGCGCGTTCTCGGCCTCGTGCCGTACCACCTTGATGAGCTCCTTGCGCCGCTCTTCGGTGAGCGGCGGCATCGGCAGCCGGATCGTGTCGCCGCTCGTGGTCGGATTCAAGCCGAGGTCCGCCTCGCGGATCGCCTTTTCCACGGTGGTGATGAGCTTCTTCTCGAACGGCGTGACGCCGATGGTGCGCGCATCGAGAAGGATCACCTTGGCGACCTGGTTGAGCGGCGTCGGCGTGCCGTAATAATCGACCTTGACGTGATCGAGAAGGCCAGTATGCGCGCGACCGGTGCGCACCTTGCCGAGGTCCGCCTTGAAGGCCTGGACGCTCTTGTCCATCTTCTGCTCGGTTCCCTTTTTCAGCTCTGCAATCACCATGGCGACCTCCCCGCCATCATACGTGAACCAAAGTTCCTTCGTCCTCGCCGAGCACCACGCGGCGCAGCGCGCCCGCCTTGAAAATGCTGAACACCGCGATCGGCAGCTTCTGATCACGGCACAGCGTGAGCGCGGTGGCGTCCATCACTTTCAAATTACGCGCGATCGCCTCGTCGAAGCTGATCTTGGCGTAGCGCTCGGCGCGCGGATCGCGGTTCGGGTCGGCGGTGTAGACCCCATCTACCTTCGTTCCCTTCAGCACGATCTCGGCACCCATCTCGCTGCCGCGCAGCGCGGCGGCGGTATCGGTGGTGAAGAACGGATTGCCCGTGCCGGCCGCGAAGATCACCACTTTGCCCTCCTCCAAGTACCGGATCGCCTTGCCGCGGATGTACGGCTCGCACACCTGCTCGATGTTGAGCGCCGACTGCACGCGACTCGCGATACCCGCCTGACGCATCGCATCGGAGAGCGCGAGCGCGTTCATTACCGTGGCGAGCATGCCCATGTAGTCCGCGGTGGCGCGGTCCATGCCGGCGGCGCCGGGCGCGAGCCCGCGGAAAATGTTCCCGCCGCCGATCACCACGCCGAGCTCGACTCCCAGACGTGAGACCTGCGCCACCTCGTGCACGATCGACTCGATGGTCTGCCGATTGAGGCCAAAGGGGTCCTCGCCCATCAGGGCTTCGCCCGAGAGCTTGAGCAGGACCCTTTTGTACCTTGGAGTCAATGCGCCTTTCCGGCCTGCGCCATTACCTCGGCGGCGAAATCGCTCGACTTCTTCTCGATGCCCTCGCCGACCACGAGGAAGGCGTAGGCATGGAGCTTGGCCTTCTTCGCCGCGAGCATCTTCTCGACGGTTTGCTTGTCGTCCTTGATGAACGGCTGACCGAAGAGAGTCTTCTCGCCGAGCGATTTGTTGAGCGCGCCTTCCGCGATCTTCGCGACGATGTCGGCGGGCTTGCCCGATTCCCTGGCGCGCGCCTCCTGGATGCGCCGCTCGTCGTTGACGAGGTCCTGCGGGATCTCGGCCCTGCTCATGTAGGGCGGCTTGGCAAATGCAATGTGCATGGCGAGGTCCTTGCCCACTTCCTCGGCACCCTCGTAGTCCACCAGCACACCGATCTTGCTGCCCGCGTGCACATAGAGCGCGAGCGTGCCCTTCGCCTGCAGGCGCTTGAAGCGCCGGATGGTGATGTTCTCGCCGAGCTTTTGCACCAGCGCCTGGCGCCTCTCTTCCTCCTTCGGGCCCGGCTCGCGCGTCGCCAGGATCTCGGCAAGCGACTTGGCGAACGCAACGAAGTCGTCGTTCTTCGCGACGAAATCCGTCTCGCTGTTGAGCTCGAGGAGACAGCCGATCTTCGCTTCGGCGGAAAGCCACGCGCCGATGACGCCTTCGGCCGCGACGCGCGCCGCCGCCTTGCTCGCCTTGGCGCCGCTCTTGATGCGCAGCAGCTCTTCGGCCTTTTTGAGATCGCCGCCCGCCTCGGCGAGCGCCTTCTTGCACTCCATCATTCCGAGCCCGGTCAACTCGCGCAGCTCTTTCACCAGGCCTGCACTGATTTCCGCCATTGCCTCTTTCGCTCCTTCGGGTTGAAAAAAAGGGGCTTGCGTAGCCCCTTTTTTCAGCGTTGCAAGAACAATCTACTGTCCGGCCGCATCCTCTTCCACCTCGACGAACTCGTCGCGCGACGCGGCGACGACCTCCTCGAGCGACTGCGTGCGCCCTTCGAGCACCGCATCGGCGATGCCGCGTGCGTACAGGCGGATCGCCCGGCTGGAGTCGTCGTTGCCGGGAATCACGTAGTCGATGCCCTCCGGGGTGTGGTTCGTATCCACCACGCCGATCACCGGGATGCCGAGCTTGTTCGCTTCCTGGACCGCGCCTTTCTGATAGCCGACGTCGATGATGAAAAGCGCGTCGGGCAGCGCGGCCAGTTCCTTGATACCGCCGAGCGAGCGGTGCAGCTTGGCGAGGTCGCGGCTGATGACGAGCGCCTCCTTTTTCGACATGCGATCGAGGCTGCCGTCCTCGCGCATGGTCTCCATCTCCTTCAGCCGCTTGATCGACTGCTTCACCGTCTTGAAGTTGGTAAGCATGCCGCCGAGCCAGCGGTGGTCGACGAACGGCATCTGGCAGCGCTGCGCTTCCTCGCGCACGATGTCGCGCGCCTGGCGCTTCGTGCCGACGAAAAGGATCGAGCCGCGGTTCGCGGCGAGCTGGCGCGCGAACTTGAGCGCGTCCTGGTAGAGCGCGAGCGTCTTCTCGAGATTGATGATATGGATCTTGTTGCGGTGGCCGAAGATGTACGGCGCCATCTTCGGGTTCCAGTACCGGGTCTGATGTCCGAAATGGACCCCGGCTTCCAGCATCTGACGCATCGTTACCGACACTCTCTTCTCCTTGAGGGTTGGGTCTGCCGCGCACTTCTGGCTCCGCCACTTCCTGGCAAGAGCACCCTGGGCGAAGACGCGGGAAGATTTGAGCCCGAAATTCTAGCATAATCAGTCGAATGGCCGTGGTCTTGAAGGGCCCGGAAGAGCTGCAGCGAATGCGCATCGCCGGGCGGCTCGCTTCCGAAGTGCTCGATTTCATCGCTCCGCACGTTCGCCCCGGCGTCACGACGGGAAAGCTGAACGATCTTTGCCACGAGTACATGGTGCAGGTGCAGGGGACGGTTCCCGCGCCGCTCAACTATGCGCCGCCCGGCTATCGGCCGTTCCCGAAATCGATCTGTACCTCGGTGAACCACCAGGTGTGCCACGGCGTGCCGGGCGAGCGCGTCCTGAAAACCGGCGACATCCTCAATATCGACATCACCGTAATCAAGGACGGCTTCCACGGGGACTGCAGCCGCATGTTCTACGTGGGCGAGCCGAGCATCCAGGCGAAGCGGCTCGTCGAGGTCACATTCGAATGTATGTGGCTCGGCATCCGGCAGGTGCGTCCGGGCGCGCGCCTGGGCGACGTGGGCGCCGCGATCCAGGCGCACGCCGAGAAACACGGCTTTTCGGTCGTGCGCGAATTCTGCGGGCACGGCATCGGCCGCAAGTTCCACGAGGAGCCGCAGGTCCTGCACTACGGCAAGCCGGGTGTCGGCGTCGTGCTCGAGCCGGGAATGACCTTCACCATCGAGCCGATGATCAACGCCGGCAAGGCCGGTATCCGCGAGCTCGCCGACGGCTGGACCATCGTCACGAAGGACCACAGCCTGTCCGCGCAATGGGAACACACGGTCGCCGTCACGGAAGCCGGCTTCGAGGTGCTGACCCGATCGAACGGCACGGTAGCGGCGCCATGAAGCTCGATCTGCGCGCCGAGGTTTCGGCCGAGCGGCAAGCGCTCAAAGAGGAATATCTGCGCAGGCCGGACCCACGCGCGCTCCTCGCGCGGCATACCGCGCTCGTCGACCGCATCGTCAAAGCAGCGTGGCAGGAAAGCGGCATCACGGCCGAGGCCGCGCTCGTGGCCACCGGCGGCTATGGCCGCGGCGAGCTCTTTCCCTCATCGGACATCGATCTTCTGGTGCTGCTCGGCGCCGAGCCGAGCGCTCGCGGGCGTGAGGCGCTCGAGCGGCTGATCGGGCGGCTCTGGGATATCGGACTCGAGATCGGACACAGCGTGCGCACGGTGGAAGGCTGCGTCGAGGCCGCGGCCGGCGACATCACGATCCGCACCACGCTCCTGGAAGCGCGCTTCCTCATCGGCTCGGCCGCGCTTTTCGCGGAGCTTGAGCGTGCGCTCGTGTTCGATCCGGTCGATTTCTTCAAGGCGAAGAAGCTCGAGCAGGAGCAGCGTCACGCCAAATACCAGGACTCGCCCTACTCCCTCGAGCCGAATCTCAAGGAGGCGCCCGGCGGTCTGCGCGACCTGCAGGTGATTCAGTGGATCACGCGCGCGAGTGGCATGGGGCGCAGCTGGGCCGAGCTCGTGCCGCACGGGCTGATCGAAGCCGAAGAAGCGCGCGAGCTCGCCGATGTCGAAGCGCATCTGCACGACTTGCGCATTCGCCTGCACTATCTCGCCGGGCGGCGCGAGGACCGCCTCGTGTTCGACCTACAGACCGCGCTCGCCGCGCAGCTTGGCCACGACGACACGCCCGCGACACGCGCGAGCGAGGCGATGATGCAGGGCTACTACCGGACCGCGCAGGCGGTGACGCAGCTGAACACGATCTTGCTGCAGAACCTCGAGGCGCGGCTCGCGCCGCGGCCCGACACCGAACCGCGCGTGCTGAACGAGCGCTTCGAGGTGCGCAGCGAGCTCCTGCACGTGCGGCAGGAAAGCACCTTCGAGCGCACACCGCGCGCGATCCTCGAGTGCTTCCTGCTGATGATGCAGCACCAGGAGCTCACCGGCATGACCGCGCGCACGCTGCGCGCCCTGTGGCGCGCGCGCTTCGCGATCGACGACGCGTTTCGCGCCGACCCGGTGGCGCAGCTCCTTTTCCTGCACATCCTGCAGCAGCCCCGCGGCATCGTGCACGAGTTCCGGCGCATGAACCAGTACGGCATCCTCGGGCGCTACCTGCCGGAATTCGGCCGCATCGTCGGCCAGATGCAGCACGACCTTTTTCACGTCTACACCGTGGACCAGCACATCCTCATGGTGATGCGCAATCTGCGCCGCTTCGCCATGCCCGAGTTCGCGCACGAGTTTCCGCTCTGCACCGAGCTCATGGCGGGACTCGAGCGGCGCTGGCTGCTCTACATTGCCGCGATCTATCACGACATCGCGAAGGGCCGCGGCGGCGACCACTCCGAGCTCGGCGCGGCCGACGTGCGCGCGTTCGCGAAGCGCCACGGCCTCTCCGCTGAAGACACCGAGCTCGTCGAGTTCCTGGTGGAGCGGCACCTCTCCATGTCGCATGTCGCGCAGAAGCGGGATGTCTACGATCCCGAGGTGGTGCGCGGCTTCGCCGAGCTCGTCGGCACCGAACGGCGCTTGGTGGCGCTCTACCTCTTCACCGTGGCCGACGTGCGCGGCACGAGCCCCAAGGTCTGGAACGCCTGGAAGGGCAAGCTCCTCGAGGACCTGTTCCGCGCGACCCGCCGAACG
>JAICPQ010000251.1 GCA_025929745.1 Burkholderiales bacterium
GATCACGCTGGCGGCGAGCAGCGCGGCGCCCGATGCGCAGTGGAACACGCCGAACGCGGTACCGCGCAGCTGCTCGGGCGCCGCATCGGCAACCAGCGTCGAGAGCAGCCCCTGCGTGAGTCCCATGTGCAAGCCCCAAAGCACGAGCGCCGCGAAGAATAGTCCGAGCGATGCGCTTTGCGCGAGCAGCAGATCGGCGCCGATCAATGCGAGCAATCCCCAGACGAGGAGCGCCTTTCGGTAGCCGCGATCCGCGGCCACGCCGGCCGGATACGCAACGGCGGTGTAGACCACGTTCATTACGACGAGTACCAAAGGAACCATCGCGAGCGCCAAGCCGAGATCCTGCGCGCGCACGACGAGGAACGCCTCCGAGAAGCGCGCGAGCGTCATGACGACGCCGATGGCCACCACGAGCCAGAAGCGGCCATCGAATTCGCGCAACGAAGCCCAGGAGAATGGACGCGACGCCTCGGCGCGCACGCGCGTTTCCGGTTCACGCACGGCGACGCACACCACCGCAACCGCGATGATCGCCGGGATCACTGCGAACCAGAGCACTGCGCGCACATCGCTTGCGAAGATCAGCATGAGACCGATCGCCGCGAGCGGGCCCGCGAACGCGCCGACGGTGTCCAACGCCTGGCGCAGCCCGTAGGCGGCGCCGCGCAGTCCTTCGGGCGTGACATCGGCGATTAAGGCGTCGCGCGGCGCGCCGCGGATGCCTTTGCCGAGGCGATCCATGAAGCGCGCGGCGAGAACGAGCGGTACCGATGCCGCGAGCGGGAACAGCGGTTTCGACAGCATCGCGAGGGCGTAGCCGAGGACCACGAGGGGCTTCCTGCGCGACATGCGGTCGGAGAGCGCGCCGGAGAACACCTTCACAATCGAAGCGGTGGCTTCAGCGATGCCTTCCACCACGCCGAGCGCAAGCATGCTCGCGCCAAGCACCACCGTCATGTAGACCGGTAGCAGGGCGTGCACCAGCTCGGACGAGAGGTCCATGCATAGCGAGACAAAACCGAGCGCCCAGACCGTTCGCGGAATGTTCATTTACACTTTCGTCTTGAAAGCCGACACGCCCCTCGCCGCGCGCGCCGCCGTTCGCGCGCTCACCGCATCGAAAATCCGCGAACTCTACAACGCCGGGCTCGGCAAGCCCAACATCCTCCCGTTCTGGGTTGGCGAGCCCGACGAGCCGACGCCCGATTTCATCCGCAAGGCGGGCACCGGATCCATCGCCGCGGGCGAGCTCTTCTATACGCACAACCTCGGCATCCCCGAGCTGCGCGAAGCGCTCGCCGCTTACATCTCGCGCCTGCACCGCAAGGTGGAAGCCGACCAGATCGCGGTGACCAGCGCCGGTGTGAACGCCCTCATGGTCGCGTCGCAGCTCCTCGTCGACCCGGGCGACCGCGTGGTGCAGGTGGTGCCGCTATGGCCGAACCTGCAGGAGATTCCGAAGATCCTGGGCGCCAGCGTCGAGACCGTGCCGCTTCAATTTTCCGAGGACGGCTGGAAGCTGCCGCTCGAGAAGCTGTTGCATGAGCTGAAGCCGAAGACTCGAGCGCTTTATCTGAACTCGCCGAACAATCCCACCGGGTGGACGGTGAGCGAGGCCGAGCTAAAGGCGATCCTCGAGCGCTGCCGCAAGCATGGCATCTGGATCTTCGCCGACGACGCGTACGAGCGGCTCTACTACGGCGAGGAGGGCATCGCGCCTTCGCTCCTCAAGGTCAGCGAGACCGAAGACCGCGTCATCAGCGCGAACACGTTTTCGAAATCGTGGCTCATGACCGGCTGGCGCCTAGGCTGGCTCGTGGTGCCGCCGGGGCTCACCGCGGACCTCGGCAAGCTGATCGAATACAACACTTCGTGCGCGCCGGTCTTCGTGCAGCGCGCCGGAATCGCGGCGGTGAAGGAGGGCGAGCCGGTGATCGCGCGCACGCGCTACCGCTTCCGCAAGGCGCGCGACTTCCTCGTCTCCGAGCTTCGCGAGCTGCCGAAGGTGGAAGTCGCCGTGCCGACCGGCACCATGTACGCCTTCTTCCGCGTCCAGGGCGTGAAGGACAGCCTCAAGTTCTGCAAGGACCTGGTGCGCGAGGTTGGCCTCGGCCTCGCGCCGGGCTCGGCGTTCGGCCCGGAAGGCGAAGGCTTCGTGCGCTGGTGCTTCGCCGCGTCCGAGGAAAAGCTCGGCGACGGCGTCACGCGCCTGAAGCGTTTCCTTTAAGCGCGGCGACGAAAAGCCGCGATTGCGCCTTCAGGGCGTGGTCGAAGAGCGCCACGCGCTGCTCGAGCACTTCGCCGAAAAGGCTCGAGGCGTCCGCGGGCGGCAGGCTTAGGCGCGCGTCCGCCTCCGGCGCCTGGGTGACGATGTCCATGCCGAGCTTGCGGGCGAGATGCATGATTGCGTCGTTTTCGGTCAGGCAGTGCATGAAAAGGGTGCGCAGGCCCACGTTGCGTGCATGCATGACGGCGCGCGCCATCAGCGCGCCGCCGACGCCGCGCAGGCGATGGTCCTTCAGGACCGAGATGCCGAGCTCGGCCGCGCCCGGCAGGCGCGCAAGATGCGCCACGCCGAGGAGCCGGAGGTTGTCGTCGCCGACGCCGAAGACGGTGTCGCGGTCGAAAGCGATCCGCTTCACATAGGCGCGCACCGTCGCGTCGCCGATCGCGGCGCCGAAACGCAGGCGCCGATCTTCGGGCCCGAGCGCGAGGAAATGGCGCTCGAGCTCCGCGCGGTCGGCCATCGACAACTCTCTTACCGGAATCTGCATGGCGCACCATCGCTTCGGTGGCGGCTGGGCACAAGCAAGCCTTGCTCATGCGCGCCATGAGAAAAGATCACGTGCACGATTAAAGAGCGTCGAGTTGGACGCAGCGCCTCAAAGCGGTGCAGGACCAAAAATCGGGGTCAGAGCCCTATTTCCCCCACCTCCCCGCTTCGCCACAGGAAATCGGGCTCTGACCCCGATTTCCGGTCGTGGCACGGTCCGTGCAATTCACGGCTCGTAGTTTTCCAACCCACCGGGGAGAATCATGAAACGACGTTCATTTGTAAGTGTGCTGGCGCTGGCGGCTTCGATCGCCGCGATCGGGACGCCGAGCGCATTCGCGCAGCAGAAGACGGTCAAGGTCGGCATCCTCCACTCGCTCTCGGGAACGATGGCGATCAGCGAGACGGTGCTGAAAGACGTGGCGCTCATGGCGATCGAGGAGATCAACGCCAAGGGCGGCGTCATGGGCATGAAGATCGAGCCGGTGGTGGTCGACCCGGCCTCCAACTGGCCGCTCTTCGCCGAGAAGGCACGCCAGCTGATCACGCAGGACAAAGTCGCGAGCGTCTTCGGCTGCTGGACCTCGGTGTCGCGCAAGTCCGTGCTACCGGTGTTCGAGGAACTCAACTCGCTGCTCTTCTATCCGGTCCAGTACGAAGGCGAGGAGCTCTCCAAGAACGTCTTCTACACCGGCGCCGCACCCAACCAGCAGGCCATCCCGGCAAC
>JAICPQ010000100.1 GCA_025929745.1 Burkholderiales bacterium
GGGCAGGCTGAGGTACTTCGGACGGATTTTTTTTGCGGAGGCGCTCGCCATAAAAAGCGCCCGGGCGCTGCTTTTAACCTGTTTCCGGGCAATTGATTATAGCGGTCAGCGCACGCTGAACGGCGCGTTATACGGTCTCCCGAATGAAACTCCCGCGACGACGGTCTGATACGGGCGCAGGTGCGCCTTGCCCTGGCGCTCGTTCTTTCGCGTATCGACGAAGCGAACCGGTCCTTCGACAAGCTCGAGGATGGAAACGTCGCCGGGCGCGCCGAGCTCGAGCGTTCCGAGCTTCGGCAATCGTCCGATGACGCGCGCGGGATTGACCGTCGCCATGGCGACAACCTGCTCCAGCGTGAAGCCGAGGTTCAAAAATTTGCTCATCACCCACGTGAGGTACGGCATTCCCGGCGTGTTGCCGGAAAAGACATGGATGTCGGAGGAGATGGTGTCGGGCGGCGCGCCCTGCGCGATCGCCGGCTCCGCCATCGTGTAGTCGAAGCTGCCGCCGCCGTGGCCGACGTCGAACACGACGCCGCGGCGCTTCGCCGCAAGCGCCGCGGGCAGGAGCTTGCCGTCCTGCACGATGTTGGTGCCCTGCCCCGCATTGTTGGGCGCGCCGGAATAGGCGTGCGTCAGGACATCGCCTGGACGCAGCATGTCCAGGATCTGCGACATGAGTTCGCGCGTCTGCACGCCGCCGATGTGGCACATGACCTTTGCGCCGCCGCCCGCCGCTTCGCACGCCGCGAGCGCGCGCTTGAGGGGTTCGAGGCCGTGCTTGTCGACGACGTTCTCCGACATGCGGACCTTTACGCCAATGACCATATCGGCGTTTTCGGCCACGGCCCTCGCCGCTACGCCGACGTCGGCATAGCCGATATTGAAGAGCTCCGGGACCGGGAAGCCGGCAAGTCCCATGTTGGCGATATGGACGAACGCGTAGAGCCGCGTGCGCGAATGGCCGGCGACATGCCGGCGGAAGGCGGCAAAGTTATTCGCGCCCGCGTCGCCCGCCGAAACCGCGGTGGTGGTCGCCTGGTAGGGCGGGAGCTCGTCGGCCGGGATGCCGATGGCCGAGCCGTAGGGATAAACGTGCGCGTGCAGATCGATGAGTCCCGGCGTGGTGAGTCGGCCGCCGGCGTCCAGCACGCGCAGGCCCCGCTCGGCCGAAATCTCGCGCTCGAGCGCCGCGATGCGCCCGAAACGGATGCCGATGTCGCGCCGGCCGCGCAGATTCTGGCTCGGGTCGAGGACGTCGGCGTTCTTGATGAGGAGATCGAACTTCTCCTGCGAAAACGCGCTGCGAATCGGTGAGCCCGCCAGCGCCAGCGCGGCGGATGCGCGCAGGAAATTGCGTCGGCCGTTCTTGTCCACGCTGCCCTCCCGTGAAAAGGGTGAGCGCAATGTACACCAGCCATATCCGAGCGCGTAAAATTCGCACTTCCCACGCGGAGCTGAAATGTCGAAATCCCCCATTCGCGTCGCCGTAACGGGCGCCGCCGGCCAGATCGGTTACTCGCTACTCTTTCGAATCGCAAGCGGCGAGATGCTAGGAAGAGACCAGCCGGTGATCCTGCAGATGCTGGAGATCCCCGACGAGAAGGCCCAGAAGGCGCTGCGCGGCGTGATGATGGAGCTCGACGACTGCGCCTTCCCCCTCCTGCACGGCATGGTGCCCGCCTCCGATCCCATGGTCGCGTTCAAGGACGTGGAAGTGGCGCTGCTTGTCGGCGCGCGCCCGCGCGGCCCTGGCATGGAACGCAAGGACTTGCTGGAGGCAAACGGCAAGATCTTCGGCCCGCAGGGCAAGGCGCTCGACCGGGTCGCCAAGCGCGACGTGAAGGTGCTCGTCGTCGGCAATCCGGCGAACACCAACTGCCTCATCGCGATGAAGAACGCGCCCAGCCTCAAGCCCACCCAGTTCACCGGCATGATGCGGCTCGACCACAACCGCGCCGTGTCACAGATCTCACAGAAGATCTCGAAGCCGGTCACTTCGATCCGCAAGGTCGCGGTCTGGGGCAACCACTCGGCCACGCAATACCCCGACCTCTTCCACGCGGAAATCGAAGGCAAGAAAGTCTGGCCGATGATTAACGACCAGGCCTGGCTCGAGCACACCTTCATCCCTACCGTACAGAAGCGCGGCGCCGCGATCATTGACGCGCGCGGACTTTCCTCGGCGGCAAGCGCGGCGAACGCGGCGATCGACCACATGCGCAACTGGATCTCCGGCACGAGCGACGGCGACTGGGTGACGATGGGCATCCCGTCGGACGGCAGCTACGGCATTGCCGAGGGCGTGATCTTCGGCTACCCGGTCACCTGCCGCGGCGGCCAATATCAGATCGTGAAGGGCCTCGAGATTTCGGAATTCAGCCGCAAGCGCATCGACGCTACGCTGAAGGAGCTGCACGAAGAGCGCGACAGCGTGAAAACCCTTCTGTCATGAGCGCGGGCAAGCGGTTCCGCGAGGCCCTCTCCCAAGAAAAGCCCCTTCAGATCGTCGGCACGATCAACGCATACCACGCGTTGATGGCAAAGCGCGCGGGATATCGCGCCATTTATCTCTCGGGCGGCGGCGTGGCCGCCGGCTCGCTCGGCATGCCGGACCTCGGCATCTCGAACCTCGACGACGTACTCACCGACATCCGCCGGATCACGGACGTGTGCGACCTGCCGCTTCTCGTCGACGTCGATACCGGCTTCGGCGCGAGCGCGTTCAACGTCGCGCGCACCACGCGCTCGCTCATCAAGTTCGGCGCCGCGGCGATGCACATCGAGGACCAGGTGGGTGCAAAGCGCTGCGGCCACCGCCCCGGGAAGGAGCTCGTCTCCAAAGACGAGATGGCCGACCGCATCAAGGCGGCGGTGGATGCGCGCACCGACTCGGGGTTCGTGATCATGGCGCGCACCGACGCGCTGGCCAACGAGGGTTTGGAATCTGCCCTTTCGCGTGCAATTTCTTACGTGGAGGCGGGGGCGGACATGATCTTTCCCGAGGCGATCACCGATCTGCCGATGTACAAGCGCTTCGCTGAAGCCGTGAAAGTGCCGATCCTCGCCAACATCACAGAATTCGGAAAGTCGCCGCTTTTCACGGTCGAGGAGCTGCGCTCGGCGAACGTTGCCATGATCCTCTATCCCCTCACCGCGTTCCGGGCGATGAACAAGGCGGCGCTGCGCGCCTATGAGCAGCTTCGCAAAACCGGTACGCAGAAGGCGCTGATCGCGGACATGCAGACGCGCGAAGAGCTCTACGACATCCTCAACTACCACTCCTACAAGAAAAAGCTCGATGAGCTCTTCTCCCGCGGCCGCTCCTAAGCCGAAAAAATCGGTCGCCCTTTCCGGCGTTCCGGCCGGCAATACGGCGCTTTGCACCGTCGGCCGGAGCGGCAACGACCTGCACTACCGCGGCTACGACATCCTCGATTTCGCCGAGCAGGCCGAGTTCGAGGAGGTCGCCTACCTTCTCGTGCACGAGAAGCTGCCGACCCGCGACGAGCTGAGGAAATACAAGAGCTCGCTCAGAAGAATGCGCGGACTACCCAAGGCGCTCAAGGGGGCGCTCGAGCGCGTGCCGAAGAGGGCGCACCCGATGGACGTGCTGCGCACCGGGGTTTCGGTGCTCGGCACGATAGAACCGGAGAAGGACGACCACGGCAAGGCGGGCGCGCAGCGCATCGCCGACCGGCTGATGGCCTCTATGGGCTCGATCTTGCTCTACTGGTACCACTACAGCCACCGCGGCAAGCGGATCGAAACCGAGACCGACGATGACTCCATCGGCGGCCACTTCCTGAGGCTTCTGCACAACAAGAAACCAAGCGAGGCGGCGGTCCGGGCCATGCACACGTCGCTCATCCTGTACGCCGAGCACGAGTTCAACGCCAGCACCTTCGCCTGCCGCGTGGTCGCGGGCACGGGCTCCGACATCTACAGCGCGATCTGCGCCGGCATCGGAGCGCTGCGCGGCCCGAAGCACGGCGGCGCCAACGAGTTCGCCTTCGAGGTCTTGTCGAGATACAAGAATCCGGATGACGCCGAAGCCGACATCGTTCGCCGCCTGCAGGCGCGCGAGATCGTGATCGGTTTCGGCCACCCCGTGTACACGACCGGCGATCCGCGCAACCAGGTGATCAAGGGCGTGGCGAAGCGTCTTTCGCAACAGGCGAAGAGCATGAAGCTGTTCGACATCGCCGAGCGGCTCGAGCACGTGATGCGGCGGGAGAAGGACATGTTCGCCAACCTGGACTGGTACAGCGCGGTGTCCTACCACCGTCTCGGCGTGCCGACGGCAATGTTCACTCCGGTGTTCGTGATCTCGCGCACCAGCGGCTGGTCGGCGCACATCATCGAGCAGCGCGCCGACGGCAAGATCATCCGTCCCGGCGCCAATTACACCGGGCCCGATAACCTGCAATGGATTCCGATCGACCAACGCTGATGTACGAATCCGACATCACGAAGTTCCTGCGCCAGTATCTCGAGGAGCATCCCGAGGAAGTGGAATCACAGCGACAAGGCCGCGCCGTCTGGTGGGACAAGACCCCGGAAGAGCGAGCGCAGACTCCTTCGATGCGCCACGCGCCGCGCGCCGGCGGCAATGAGCACACCTTCGCGCCCGCCGGCGGGTACGAGTGGAGCTTCGAGGTGGACGACAACGCCAACACCAAAAGCAACCCCTGATGTCAACGCACATCTCGAATGTCCGGCCCAAGCCGGACAAAGTGCTTACGCTCATCGCGGATTACGCGACGGAGTTCCAGATCAAGAGCAACGAAGCGTACGAGACCGCGCGCTATTGCCTCATGGACACGCTGGGCTGCGGCTTCGAGGCGCTCGAGTACCCGGCGTGCACCAAGCTTCTCGGCCCGATCGACCCGGCGACCGTAGTGCCGAACGGCGCCAAGGTGCCGGGCACGAAGTTCCAGCTGGACCCGGTGCAGGCGGCATGGAACCTCGGGGCGATGATCCGCTGGCTCGACTTCAACGACACCTGGCTCGCCGCCGAGTGGGGACACCCGTCGGACAACCTAGGCGGCATCCTGATGACCGCCGACTGGCTGTGCCGCAAGAAGGACAAGCAGCTCATCATGCGCGATGTCCTCACGGCCATGATCAAGGCGCACGAGATTCAGGGCGTGATCGCGCTGGAGAACAGCTTTAACCGCGTGGGCCTGGATCACGTGGTGCTTGTGAAAGTGGCATCCACCGCGGTGGTCGCGCAGATGCTCGGTTGTTCGTATGACGAGGTGGTGAACGCGATCTCGCAGGCGTGGGTGGACGGGCAGTCGCTGCGCACCTACCGCCACACGCCCAATACGGGTTCGCGCAAGAGCTGGGCGGCGGGCGACGCCACGTCACGCGCGGTGCGGCTCGCCCTCATCTCGAAGACCGGCGAGATGGGCTACCCCTCGGTGCTCACCGCGAAGAACTGGGGCTTCTATGATGTCCTCTTCAAGGGCAAGGGATTCAAGTTTCAAAGGAAATTCGGCAGCTACGTGATGGAGCACGTGCTCTTCAAGATTTCCTTCCCGGCCGAGTTCCATGCGCAGACCGCCGTGGAATGCGCGATGTCGATCTTTCAGCAGATGAAATCGGCGGGCAAAACCTCTGACGACATTAAGAAAATCCGGATTCGCACGCACGAGGCGGCGATCCGCATCATCGACAAGAAGGGCCCGCTCGCGAACCCGGCGGACCGCGACCACTGCATCCAGTACATGGTCGCCGTGCCGCTCATTTTCGGGCGGCTTACCGCGGCCGACTATGAAGACGATGTGGCGAAGGACAAGCGAATCGACGCGCTGCGCGCCAAAATGACCTGCGTGGAAGACAGGCGCTTTACGCGCGACTACCACGATCCGAAGAAGCGCTCGATCGCCAATGCGCTCACCGTCGAGTTCAAGGACGGCTCGAAGCTCAAGGAAGTGGTGGTCGAGTACCCGATCGGCCACAAGCGCCGCCGTGCCGAAGGGATGCCGATCCTGGTCGAAAAGTTCAAGACCAATCTGGCGCGCCGTTTTCCCGAGGCGCAGCAGAACGCCATTCTGGAAGTGTGCATGGACGCGGACAGGCTCGCCGCAATGCCGGTCGATGAATTCGTCGAGCTGTTCGCGGTCTGATCAATTAGGGGTGACCATGGATTCGTTCAAGACGCTGCAATCCTTCAAGCACGGCAAACTCTATTCGCTGCCGGCGCTCGGCAAAGCCCTCGACGTGAAGCTCGAGCGCCTGCCGGTCTCCATCCGCATCGTGCTGGAATCGGTGCTGCGCAATTGCGACGGCAAGAAAGTGACCGAGCAGCACGTGCGCGAACTCGTCAACTGGCAGCCCGCCGCCAAGCGCACCGAGGAAATACCGTTCGTGCTCGCGCGCATCCTGCTCCAGGACTTCACCGGCGTGCCCCTTCTCTGCGACCTCGCCGCGATGCGCAGCGTGGCGCAGCGCACGGGCAGCGACCCGAAGGTGATCGAGCCCCTCGTGCCGGTGGATCTGGTGGTCGACCACTCTGTTCAAATCGACCACTACGGTTCCAAAGGCGCCCTCGACCTCAACATGAAGCTTGAATTCAAGAGGAACGAAGAGCGTTACCAGTTCCTGAAGTGGGGCATGCAGGCGTTCGACACGTTCAAGGTCGTGCCACCCGGCATCGGCATCGTGCACCAGGTGAACCTGGAATACCTCGCGCGCGGTGTGCACAAGTCCAAGGACGCTGTCTGCTACCCGGACACGCTGGTCGGTACCGACAGTCACACCACCATGATCAATGGAATCGGCGTGGTCGGCTGGGGCGTGGGCGGAATCGAGGCCGAGGCCGGCATGCTGGGCCAGCCGGTTTACTTCCTCACCCCGGACGTAGTGGGCGTGCACCTCAAGGGCAAACTCCATCCCGCCGTCACGGCGACCGACCTCGTCCTCACCGTGACCGAGCTCCTGCGCAAGGCGAAGGTGGTCGGCAAGTTCGTCGAGTTCTTCGGCGAAGGCGCCGCTTCGCTGCGCGTCCCCGATCGAGCGACGCTCGGCAACATGGCGCCCGAGTATGGCGCGACCATGGGCTTCTTCCCGGTCGACGAGCGCACCGTGGATTACTTCCGCGGCACCGGCCGCACAGAAGACGAAATCGCGCGCTTCGAGGCTTACTTCAAGGCGCAGGGCATGTTCGGCATGCCGCGTTCGGGCGATATCGACTATTCGCAAGTGGTCGAGCTGGATCTCTCCACGATCTATCCGTCGCTCGCCGGTCCAAAGCGGCCGCAGGACCGCATCGACCTCGACAAGGTGAAGCCCACGTTCCAGAAACTCTTTTCCACGGGCGTGAAGGAAAACGGCTTCGGCAAGAATCCGGGTGAGCTCGGGAAGTCCTTCAAAACCTTCGACGGGTTGAATCTGCGGCATGGCGACGTGCTTATCGCCGCCATTACCTCGTGCACCAACACTTCGAACCCTGGCGTGCTTCTCGCGGCCGGCCTGCTGGCGAAGAAGGCCGTCGAACTGGGTTTGAGCGTCAAACCGCATGTGAAGACCTCGCTCGCCCCGGGCTCGCGCGTCGTCACCGAGTATCTGCAGAAGGCAGGGCTCCTGCCCTACCTGGAAAAGCTCGGCTTCGCGGTCGCGGCGTACGGCTGTACTACCTGCATAGGCAACGCCGGTCCGCTCGCGCAGCCGATCGAGGAAGCGATCATCAAGAACGACCTCGTCTGCGCGGCGGTGCTTTCGGGCAACCGCAACTTCGAGGCGCGCATCCATCCGAATATCCGCGCCAACTTCCTCGCCTCCCCGCCGCTGGTGGTGGTGTATGCCATCGCCGGCACGGTTCTCAAGGACCTGAAAAACGAGCCGATCGCGAGGACGAAGGATGGAAAGGACGTCTTCATCGGACATATCTGGCCGAGCGCCGAAGAAGTCCAGGCGCTCATGAAGTACGCGATGGACCCCGGCACGTTCAAGAGGCTGTACTCGAACCTCGGCGAGACGAATCCGCTCTGGAAGAAGGTGTCGGCTCCGGCGGGACAGGTGTACAGCTGGCCGAAGTCGACCTACATCGCCGAGCCGCCGTTCTTCAAGGATTTCTCGATGACGCCGGGACAGGTCCGCGATATCCGCGGCGCGAAAATCCTCGGCATCTTCGGCGATTCGGTCACCACGGACCACATCTCGCCCGCGGGCTCGATCAAGCCCACCTCGCCCGCCGGCATCTATCTCCAGGAACACGACGTCACCGTCGCCGACTTCAACAGCTACGGGGCGCGGCGCGGCAACCACGAGGTCATGATGCGCGGCACCTTCGCCAACGTGCGCATCAAGAACCTGATGCTCGGCGGCAAGGAAGGCGGCCTGACGCGCTACGGCAACGACGAGCTGCCGATCTACGAGGCGGCGATGCGTTACATCGCCGAAGGCACGCCGACGGTCGTCTTCGGCGGCGAGGAGTACGGCACCGGCTCATCGCGCGACTGGGCGGCGAAGGGCACGCAGCTTCTCGGCGTGCGCGCGGTGGTCGCGCGCAGCTTCGAGCGCATCCACCGCGCCAACCTCGTCGGCATGGGCGTGCTGCCGCTGCAGTTCACCGGCGCGGACTCCGCGCTAACGCTCGGCCTCAAGGGTGACGAGACCATCGACATCGTGGGCCTCGCCGACATCCAGCCACAGCAGGAGCTCAAGCTGCGCATCACGAGCGCCGACGGCAATTCGCGCGAGATCACGGTGAAATGCCGCATCGACACCGCGATCGAGGTCGACTACTACCGCCACGGCGGCATCCTGCCCTTCGTGCTGCGCGAGATCCTCGAAAAAACCGGAGCGGCCAAGGCCAAAGCCGCCTAGAAAAGCCTTAGCTCTCCCGCGGCAGCGCCGGGCGCGCCGCGTCGTGCGGCGCGTGGCCGGTCTCGATCATGGACTTCATGCGCAGGAGGTCCGCGTCCATCTCGCGTTTCGGATCGGCGCCGAACATGGCTGCGACCGCGGGGCCAAA
>JAICPQ010000254.1 GCA_025929745.1 Burkholderiales bacterium
GGCGCCGCGCGGCCGCCAGGCGCTAGCTAGGGCGCTAGCTGCACCATTGGCCGACGGCCTGGCGCGCCTTGGCGGTTTCCTGCGCGATCTGGCCGTCGTCGAGGTAGTAGCGCTCGCCCTTGGAGTCGATGCGCGAGATGCGCAGGCCGCTTTGCAACGTGCGCAGGCTCTCCTGCGCGCGTGCGCAGTTCTCACGCTTGATCTGCAGCTGCTCCTCGGTCATCGCCTGTTTCTCGGGTTCCTTCGTCTTCGGCGCGCTCTTCTTGGTATCGGGCGCCGCCGCGGGCGGTGGGCTCGGCGCCTTGAGCTTGGTCGTGGTTACTCCCGGGGGCGGCACATCGCCGTAGCGCACCTTGCCGTCCTTGTCGGTCCACTTGTATTGCTGCGCGGATGCGGCCGCAGCGAAGAGCGCCATTGCGGCGAAGACGAATGTCTTTTTTCTCATAGTCGTCGGAACGTCCCTCCGGGCGAATGCGCGCGAAGTATCGCGTATAATGTCGCTTTGCGAGAGTAAATAATGCGGGTGATTCAGAAGGCGCTGACCTTCGACGACGTCCTTCTCCTTCCCGCCCACTCGCGCGTCCTGCCGCGCGAAGTTTCTCTCAAAAGCCGCCTCACCCGAACCCTGCAGCTCCATCTGCCGCTTGTCTCGGCGGCCATGGACACCGTGACGGAATCCCGCCTGGCCATCGCGATGGCGCAGGAAGGCGGCATCGGCATCATCCACAAGAACCTTCCGCCAAAGGCGCAGGCCGCCGAGGTCGCGAAGGTGAAGCGCTTCGAGTCCGGCGTGGTGCGCGACCCGATGACCGTTCCGCCGGAGGCGTCGGTGCGCGAAGTGATCGCGCTTCAGCGCAGCCACAAGATCTCCGGTTTCCCGGTGGTGACGAACGGCAAGGTTGTCGGCATCGTCACGAACCGCGACCTGCGCTTCGAGACGAACCTCGACCAGCCCGTCAAAGCGATCATGACGCCGCAGGCGAAGCTCGTCACGGTGCGCGAGGGCGCGAGCCGGCAGGAAGCGATGGAACTCATGCACCGGCATCGCCTCGAGCGCGTGCTCGTCGTCGGCGAAGGGTTCGAGCTGAAGGGCCTTGTCACCGTTCAGGACATCCTGAAGGAGAGCGAGCATCCCAACGCAGCCAAGGACGCCCAGGGAAAACTGCGGGTCGGCGCGGCCGTGGGCGTGGGCGAGGGCACCGAGGAGCGCGTGGAAGCGCTCGTCGAAGCCGGCGTCGACGTCCTGATCGTCGACACGGCGCACGGGCACGCGCAGGGCGTGCTCGACCGCGTGGCGTGGATCAAGAAGAACTTCAAGATCGAAGTGATCGGCGGCAACGTCGGCACAGGCGACGGCGCGCGCGCGCTGGTCGACCACGGCGCCGACGGCGTGAAGGTGGGCATCGGCCCGGGCTCGATTTGCACCACGCGCATCGTCGCCGGCGTCGGCGTCCCGCAAATCACCGCGATCCAGAATGTCGCGGCGGCCCTGGCGCAGGCGGGCGTTCCGCTTATCGCCGACGGCGGCGTACGCTATTCAGGCGATGTGGCGAAGGCGCTCGCAGCCGGCGCGCATTCCGTGATGCTCGGCTCGCTTTTCGCCGGCACCGACGAGTCGCCCGGCGAGATCGAGCTCTACCAGGGGCGCTCGTACAAGTCCTACCGCGGCATGGGCTCGCTCGGCGCCATGCAGAAGGGCGCGGCCGACCGCTATTTCCAGGACTCGGAAATGAACGTCGACAAGCTGGTGCCCGAGGGCGTCGAAGGCCGCGTGCCATACAAGGGCAGCGCCATATGGGTAATCCAGCAGCTTGCGGGCGGACTGCGCGCGAGCATGGGCTACACCGGCTGCGCGACCATCGACGAGCTTCGCAGCAAGACGCAGTTCGTCGAGATCACCACCGCGGGAATCCGCGAGTCGCACGTGCATGACGTGCAGATCGTGAAGGAGGCGCCGAATTACCGAGTCGAGTAAGCACCAGAAGATCCTCATCCTCGACTTCGGCGCTCAGTACACGCAACTCATCGCCCGACGCGTGCGCGAAGCGCGCGTTTACTGCGAGATTCACCCCTTTGACGTGGACGACGCCTTTGTGCGCCGCTTCGGCGCGCAAGGGATCATCCTTTCCGGCAGTCACCTTTCAGCCTACGACGAATCCACCGCGAAGGCGCCGAAGGCGGTGTTCGACATGGGCGTGCCCGTACTCGGCATCTGCTACGGCATGCAAACCATGGCGCAGCAGCTCGGCGGTCGCGTCGAAGCGGGCAGCGTGCGCGAATTCGGCTACGCCGAAGTGCGCGCGCGCGGTCATACCAAGCTCCTCGACGGCATCGAGGACTACCGCACCGGCGACGGCCACGGGATGCTCAAGGTCTGGATGAGCCACGGCGACAAAGTGGTCGAGCTTCCTCCGGGTTTCAAGCTTATGGCATCGACCGAGGCGTGCCCGATCGCCGGCATGGCGGACGAAGCGCGACGCTTCTACGGCGTGCAGTTTCACCCCGAGGTCACGCACACTCGGCAGGGTGCGAAGCTCCTGCAGCGCTTCGTGCGCGACATCTGCGGCTGCCGGGGCGACTGGAACATGCCCGACTATGTCGCGGAAGCGGTCAGCCGCATCCGCGCAGCGGTTGGCAAAGAGGAAGTCATCCTCGGCCTCTCCGGCGGCGTCGATTCCTCGGTGGCCGCCGCCCTGATCCATAAAGCGATCGGCCAGCAGCTCACCTGCGTCTTCGTCGATCACGGCCTCTTGCGGCTGGACGAGGCGGCGCAGGTGATGAAGACCTTCGCCGAGCACATGCACGTGAAGGTCGTGCACGTGGACGCCTCCGCGCAGTTCCTCGGCGCCCTGAAGGGTGTTTCGGACCCTGAAGAGAAGCGCAAGATCATCGGCAGGCTCTTCGTCGAAGTTTTCCAAAGGGAATCTGCAAAGCTCAAGCACGCCAAGTGGCTCGCCCAAGGCACGATCTACCCCGACGTCATCGAATCCGCCGGCGCGAAAACCAAGAAAGCGCAGAACATCAAGTCGCACCACAACGTCGGCGGCCTGCCCGAAACGCTGCATTTGAAGCTGCTCGAGCCGCTGCGCGAGCTCTTCAAGGACGAAGTGCGTGAGCTCGGCCTGGCGCTCGGCCTGCCGCGCGAGATGGTGTTCCGCCATCCGTTCCCCGGTCCTGGCCTCGGCGTGCGCATCCTCGGCGCCATCGAGAAGGACTACGTAAACCTGCTGCAGCGCGCCGATGCCATCTTCATCGAGGAGCTTCGGGCGAGCGGCTGGTACGACAAGACGGCGCAGGCATTCGTCGTATTCCTGCCGGTCAAGTCGGTGGGCGTAATGGGCGACGGCCGCACATATGAGTACGTGGTCGCCCTGCGCGCCGTGCAAA
>JAICPQ010000006.1 GCA_025929745.1 Burkholderiales bacterium
CGTAGCGCGGCCAGGGGCCGTTCAGAAAAGCGAGCGGAGAAAGCCCGACGTCGCGCCAGCCCGAGAACGGATAGAGCGATGCGTACGCGACAAGCAGCACATAGACGAAAAACAGGGTGCGCGCCAGCCGCGAGGCACGCGGCGCGGGATGTTCAGCGCTTGCCGTGCGGATGCACCGCGGGCGCAGCGGCCGCCCGCGGCACGAGCGAGCCGAGCACCATGCCAACGATTGAGAACGCGAGGCCCACGAGCTGCGGCGGCACGGTGGCCTCCGCGGCGGTGAGCTCCGCGATGGTCCACGACACCAGTCCGAAGACCACCGAAAGCACTGCACCGACCGTAGTTGCGCGCTTCCAGAACACTCCGGCGGCAAGCGGGACGACGCACGACACCAGCGTCACCTTGTAGGCGTTCTGCACCATCTCGTACATCGTGCTCCTCGAATTGAGCGCGAAGAGCAACGCCGCGAGGCTGAAGGTGACGAGGATCACGCGGAGCAGCAGCATGAACTGCCGGTCGCTCATATTGCGCACGAACGGTCGGATTACGTTCTCCGTGAAAAGCGACGTGGGCGCGATGATCGCTCCGCTCGCCGTGGAAAGGATGGCCGAGAGCAGGGCGCCGAAGAAGAGCACCTGCGCCCACATCGGCGTCTTGTTGAGAATCAGGTCGGGCAGGATGCGCTGGATCTCGCGCGCGTCCTCGGCCGCGAACAGCTTCTCGTATCCGGGATCGATGACAAGCGCTGCATAGGCGATGAAGATCGGCACGAAAGCGAAGCAAAAGTACACCGCGCCGCCGATCAGCGTGCCGCGGACTGCGGTTCTCTCGTCCTTCGCCGAAGTGACTCGCTGGAACACGTCCTGCTGCGGGATCGAGCCGATCGCGAGCGTCATCCAGGCCGCGAGGAAAGCCAGCCACTCCTTGGAGCCGCCCTTCGGCCAGAACTCGAACTTGCCAGCCTCCGAGGCCGCCGCGATCACTTTGCTAGCGCCGCCCGCCATATCGCCTACCAGCCAGGCCACCGCGGTGAGACCGAAGAGGATCACCACCGACTGGAACAGATCGGTGAGCGCGACCGACCACATGCCGCCGAAGATCGTGTACACCACGACAATCGCCGCGCCGATCATGATGCCGGTCGAGAGATCGATCGCGCCGCCCGACAGTACCCAGAACACCAGGCCGAGCGCAGTGAGCTGCGCCGAGGTCCAGCCGAGATAGGAAGCGGTGATGGCCACGCTGGTGATCACCTCGACCGTCTTGTTGTAGCGCTTGTGATAGAAGTCCCCGATGGTCAGGAGATCCATGCGGTAGAACGCGCGCGCGAAGAAGATCGCCACGAACAGCAGGCAGAACGAGGCGCCGAAGGGATCGGCCACGATGCCGCCGAGCCCGTCCCGCGTGAACGTCGCCGACACCGAGAGCACCGTCTCGGCGCCGAACCAGGTGGCGAACACCGTGGCCGCGCTCATGTAGAGCGGCAGGCTGCGTCCGGCCACTACGTAATCCTTGGAGTTATGGACCCGCTGGGCGGCCCACAGACCGATGGCAATCGTCACCAGGAGGTACAGGACGACCGAGGTGATCAGCATGCGCGCGCAATCATAACAAGAGATTGGCGATGGCGAGGGCAAGGCCGAGCGCGGCGGCGCCCAGCACAAGGCCGAGCAGCCGGTTGCGGCGCGCGTTCTGGGCCGCGAGCTGCGCGAGCGCGGCCTGGATCGCGCCGAGCCGGTCCTCGGCGAGCGCGCGGTGCACGAGGCGCGGGATCTGCGGCAGCGTCGCCGCCCAGAACGGCGCCTCGTGCTGAATTGTGCGCACGAGGCCGCGCCAGCCGACCTGCTCGCGCATCCAGCGCTCGAGCAAAGGCTTGGCTGTGCTCCACAGGTCGAGATCCGGATCGAGCTCGCGCCCAAGGCCCTCGATGTTGAGAAGGGTCTTCTGCAGCATGACGAGCTGCGGCTGCACCTCGACGTTGAAGCGCCGCGAGGTCTGGAAAAGCCGCAGCAGCAATCTTCCGAAGTAAATTTCCCTGAGAGGCCGGGCGAACACCGGCTCGCACACCGCGCGGATCGCCGTCTCGAATTCGTCGATGCGCGTGGAGGGCGGCACCCAGCCGGCGTCGAGGTGCGCCTGGGCTACGCGGCGGTAGTCGCGATTAAAGAAGGCGATGAAGTTCTGCGCTAGGTAGTTCTTGTCAACGTCGGTAAGGGTTCCCATGATGCCGAAGTCGAGCGCGATATACCGCCCGTCGTCCGCGACGAGGATATTTCCGGGGTGCATGTCGGCGTGGAAGAACCCGTGGCGGAAAACCTGCGTGAAGAAGATCTCCACGCCAGCGCGGGCGAGCGTGGGGATATCGACCCCCTTTTCGCGCAAAACCTGCACCTGCGAGATGGGCGTGCCGTGCATGCGCTCCATCACCATCACGCGCTGCGAGCAAAGGTCCCAGTACACCGCCGGAACGAGAAGAAGCGGCGAGCCGTCGAAGTTGCGCCGCAGCTGGCTCGCATTGGCCGCTTCGCGCATGAGATCGAGCTCCTCATCGAGATGGCGTGCGAACTCGGCCACCACTTCCCGCGGCTTGAGCCGGGGTCCATCGCGCCAAAGGCGCTCGACGAGCGCGGCGCCGGTTTCGAGAAGCTCGAGGTCACGCGCCACCGCGCGCTCGATGCCCGGCCGCAGCACCTTGACCGCCACTTCGGTGCCGTCGTGCAGGCGCGCGAGGTGCACTTGCGCGATCGACGCGCTCGCGACCGGTGTTCTTTCGAAGCTCTCGAACACGGCCTCGAGGCGAGTACCGAGGGAGCGTTCAACCTCGGCGACCGCGGCCTCGGAGGCAAACGGCGGCACGCGGTCCTGAAGACGCGCAAGCTCGTCGGCGATGTCGAGCGGCACCAGATCCCGGCGCGTGGAAAGAATCTGGCCGAACTTGACCGAGATCGGGCCGAGGGTCTCGAGCGCCCGGCGCAGCCGCAGGCCGCGCGTGCTGTCCGGGCGCGCCTCGAGCTCGTGCAGCCTGAAGCGCAGGCCGACCGCAATGATGCGCAGCAGCCGCGCGAGCCTAGCCAAGCCGCTGGAGACGCTTGTCGAGCCTTGCGATGCCGTCGCGCAGTTGCGCGATCGATTCGCCGAGCGCATCGAGCTCGACGCGCCGAGCGAGCACGCGCTTCTCGTCGATCAGGTAGTCGCCGATGGCACCGGCCACGCGCTCGAGTGCGTCGAGGTGCCAAGCGACGAGCGCGCGGCCCGTGGAAGCCAGGCGGTGGGCCGCGACGTCGCCCAGCACACGCGAAAGGTCTTCCTCCACTTCCCAGCGCAGGTGACGCGCGAGCACCACGATTTCGGAGGCGAGGCGTGCGTTGCCTTCGACGTCGACCGCGCGCAGCGCTTGCTCCTCGCCGCGCGCGAGCGCCGTCACGAAATCGGGCTTGATAGTCATGCGCAAGGTAGCCTCGCCGTCGGCCGCTTCCACGGTTCCCCCTGAAGCGATGCGCAAGCGTAGCGCGGGCAGCGGCCCGGCGCGCACCTCGACAGTCTCGCCGGCAAAAGGCTTCAGCCGGCCGCGTGCCCACGGTTGTGCGCGCAGCAGACGGTTCAGCACAAACGAAAAGGCCACCGCAGGGGTGGCCTTTTGAAAGGGAAGAGCCTCGATCAATGCATCTGCTGGATGCCGGCGAGCAGCCAGCCGCTCGAGCCGTCAGCCGGCTTCACGAGGTTCCAGACCTCGGAGAAGGTCTCCGGTGCCGCGCCGGGCGCTTCGCGCACCGTCCCGGTGAAGCGCACGCTCGCCCAGTGCTGCGGGCCCTCGGTGACGACCTCGAGCAGCTCGGCGTCCAGCCCTTCAACTTGAGTATGCTGGCTGCCACTGGAGTCCTTGCTCAACTGCTCAAAGAGCTCTTCGGTGGTGAGCTCACGGATCTCGTCCAGTCGCCGCGCGTCGTTGGCCGCCTGCAGGCGCAGGAAATTGAGCTTCGCGCCGCGCAAGAAAGCCGCCGCATCGAATCCGCCGGGCACTCGGCTCGGCGCCGCAACCGGCACTGCACCGCCCGATGATGGATTGACGTTGACGGTCTCGCGCATGCCGGCAAACTGCATCGGACGCGGCGCCTCCGCGCGACGGCGCATCAGTGCGCGCACGCCGAGCACCGCGGCGATTGCGAGAAGAGCGAGTAAGAAGAAACCAAGGAGCCCGCTGCCGCCGAAGAGGTAGCCGAGCATGCCCCCGAGCGCGAGGCCACCGAGGATCGGCATCCAGCGGCTGCCGCCCTGTGCCGGCGCGGCCTGCTGCGCGCCCTGCTGCTGACCCTGCGCCTGCTGCTGCGCTGGCTTCGCAGGCGTCTGCTGCGGCGGCGTGGTGACGTTGCGCTGCGCGCCCATGTTGCGACCACCGCCCAGGCGACGCGCCTCGACTTCCGTGGCAATGAAAGCACTGCCGAAGACCGTTACTGCGAGCACCAAAAACCATTTACGCATGACGCAATCCTCCAGACCCTTCATGCTATCAAAAACGGTACCCGCGATGGACGGCGACCACACCGGCGGCGAGGTTAAACACTTCGACTTCGGCAAGGCCAACGGCGCGCAGCATTTCCGCGAGCGTGGCCTGGTCGGGATGCTGCCGGATCGACTCCGCCAGGTAGCGATAGGCGTCGGCGTCCCCGGCGACCTTGTCGCCTAGCCAGGGGAGCACCTTGAACGAATACCAGTCGTACGCCGGCTCGAGCGGCTTCCAGACCTTCGAGAATTCGAGGACTACGAGCCGTCCGCCGGGTTTCAAGACGCGCGCCATTTCGCCGAGCGCCGCGTCCTTGCGCGTCATGTTGCGAAGGCCGAAGCCGACCGTGACACAGTCGAAATAGCCCGGCGGAAATGGCAGGCGCTCGGCGTCGCATTGCGCTGCGGGCAGCGTGAGCCCGCGGTCGAGCAGCCGGTCGCGGCCACGCTCGAGCATGCGACGGTTGATGTCGGTGATCCAGACCTCTCCACCCGGCAGGACGCGCCGCGCCAGTGCGGCCGCGAGATCGCCGCTTCCCGTGGCGATATCGAGTACGCGCTCTCCGGCGCGCGGACGCGCGACCGAGATGGTGAACGACTTCCACAGGCGGTGCAGGCCGAGCGACATCAGATCGTTCATGACGTCGTAGCGCTCGGCGACCGAGTCGAAAACGCGGCGGACGGTCTGAGCTTTATTCACGGCTGGCACCGGCGGCGGCAAGCTTCTTCACGTATTCGGCCCAGAGCGAGTCGTAGTTCTCGCCGAGCTCGTACAGGTAGTCCCAGGAGTAGATGCCCGTGCTGTGGCCGTCGGAAAACTGCGGCTGCACGGCGTACGAGCCGACCGGCTCGACGCCGCGAATCTCGACGTTGCGCTTGCCCGCCTGCAGGACCTCCTGCCCCGGACCGTGTCCGCGCACTTCCGCTGACGGCGAGTACACGCGCAGGAATTCGTAGGGCAGCCGAAACGTGCGCCCGTCGGTGAACGTGATTTCCATGACGCGCGACTTCTGATGCAGCGTGATGCCGGTCGGAACTCGCTCTGTCATAACAGCACCCGCTCGATGCCGCCGGCGTTGGCGCGCGCGACGAACTCGGGAAGCCAGTTTTCACCCAGGATGCGCCGCGCCATCTCGACGACAATGTAGTCGGCCTGCGCACCGGTGTCTTGCTCGAAGCGCGCGAGTCCCTGCAGGCATGAAGGACAGGAAGTCAGCACCTTCACCGCATCGCCCTGCGGCGCGAGCGCCGCGAGGCCCTTGCGCAGCGACTCCTCCTTGGAGAAGCGCACCTGCGTCGACACATCGGGCCGCGTGAGGGCCAGGGTTCCCGATTCGCCACAGCACCTCTCGGAGAGCGGCACCTCGGCGCCCATGAGCGCACCGACCACGGCGAGCGGCTTCGCCGTCTTGATCGGCGTGTGGCAGGGGTCGTGGTACATGTATTTCATCCCGTTCACGTCTTTCAGCTTCACGCCCTTCTCCAGCAGATATTCGTGGATGTCGAGAAGGCGCGCGCCCGGAAAGATCGAGCCGAAGTCGTAGCCCTCGAGCTGGTCGAGACACGTACCGCAGGAGACGATGACGGTTCGGATATCCAGATAGTTCAGCGTGGTCGCGAGCCGATGGAAAAGCACCCGGTTCTTGACGATGATGCGCTCGCCCTTCGCCGACTCGCCCGCCGCGGTCTGCGGGTAGCCGCAACACAAATAGCCGGGCGGCAGGACGCACTGCGCACCGATCTCGTAGAGCATCGCCTGGGTCGCGAGACCGACCTGAGAAAACAGGCGCTCCGAGCCGCAGCCGGGAAAGTAGAACACCGCATCGGAATCCTCGGTGACCTTGGCGGGGTCGCGGATGATCGGCACCACGCGCGCGTCTTCGATATCGAGCAGCGCGCGCGCCGTCTTCTTGGGCAGCCGACCCGGCATGGGCTTGTTGACGAAGTGCACCACCTGCGCGTGGAGCGGCTTGCCGCCCGTCGTGAGCGGCGGCGCGGCGGTCTGTTTCCGGGCAACACCCTTCAGCGCCTCGTGCGCGAGCTTCTGCAACCGGTAGCCCCAGTCGACCATCACCGTGCGCGCCATCTTCACCGCGCGCGGATCGGTAAGCCCAAGAAAGAGCATCGACGCACGCGTGCCGGGGTTGAAGCGCCGCTTGCCCGCGCGGCGCAGATAGTTGCGCATGGTGATCGACACGTCTCCGAAGTCAATGTCGACCGGACACGCGGGCTCGCACTTGTGGCATATGGTGCAATGGTCCGCCACGTCGGCGAACTCGTCGTAATGCGCGAGCGCGACGCCGCGGCGCGTCTGCTCCTCGTACAGGATCGCCTCGATGAGAAGCGAAGTGGCGAGGATCTTGTTGCGCGGTGAATACAGCAGATTGGCGCGCGGCACATGCGTGGCGCACGGCGGCTTGCACTTGCCGCAGCGCAGGCAGTCCTTGATCGCACCAGCGACGCGGCCCAGATCGCTTTGCTCCAGAATGATCGATTCGGCGCCGATCAGCGCGAAGCTTGGCGTGTACGCACTGGAAAGGTCCGCGCCGGCGAGGAGCTTGCCGGCATTGAAGCGTCCCTGCGGATCGACCTCGGCCTTATAGGCGCGAAATGCCTCAAGCTCAGCGCTGTCGAGGAACTCGAGCTTCGTGATACCGATGCCATGCTCGCCGGAGATGACGCCGCCGAGCGCGCGCGCGAGGCGCATGATGCGCGCGACCGCCTCGTAGGCGCGTTGCAGCATCGCGTAATCATCCGAGTTGACTGGAATGTTGGTGTGCACGTTTCCGTCGCCGGCGTGCATGTGCAGCGCGACGAAGACGCGTCCGCGCAATACACGCTTGTGGATCGCTTCGGCGCCTTCGAGAACGCGCCGGAACGCGGCGCCGTCGAAAATGCGGCGCAGCTCGTCGCGCACCTCCGTCTTCCATGACAGGCGCAGCGCGTACGACTGTAGGTCCACAAAATAATGATCGAGGTCGGCGGCGATCGCTTTCCAGCGCCCCTGCACGCGACGCAGGAGATCGCGCGCGCGCGCCGGCCGCTCGCCGAGGAGCTCGCGGTCCTCGACCGCGAGCGGCGCCGAAAAATACTCATCCAGCCGCGCTAGCAGCTCGAGCTTGTTCTGCACCGAGTACTCGATATTGATGCGCTCGACCCCGTCGGTGTAATCGCCCAGCTTCTCCAGCGGAATCACCACGTCCTCGTTGATCTTGAACGCGTTGGTGTGGCGTGCGATCGCGGCGGTACGCGCCCGGTCGAGCCAGAAGCGCTTGCGCGCATCGGGCGAGACTGCGACGAACCCTTCACCGCCGCGCGCGTTTGCGATGCGCACGACACCGGACGCGGCCGCGGCCACCGCGTCTACGTCGTCGCCGACGAGGTCGCCGATAAGCACCATGCGCGGGCTCTGGTTGCGGCGCGATTTGGTCGCATACCCCACCGCCTTCACATAGCGCTCGTCGAGGTGTTCGAGGCCGGCGAGGTGCACGCCTTTCGCGTTCTCTACGTAGCTCTTGATCTCGACGATCGCCGGCACGGCATCGCGCGCCAGACTGAAGAACTCCAGGCATACGGTGCGCGTGTGCGCGGGCATGCGATGCACGAGAAAACGCGCGGCGACGATGATGCCGTCGGTGCCCTCCTTCTGCACGCCCGGGAGGCCGGCGAGGAACTTGTCGCTTACGTCCTTGCCCAACCCCGCCTTGCGGAACTGCGCGCCCGCGATCTCGAGCATGCGCTCGCGCAGCGGCTTTCGCTGGTCGAAGTAACGCAGCCGGAACTTCGCGCTCGGCGCGTCGTGGATCTTGCCGAGGTTGTGCTCGAGACGCTCGACTTCCAGCCACTCGCCCTGCGGCGTCACCATGCGCCACCACACCAGGTTGTCGATCGCCGTGCCCCAGAGCAATGCCTTCTTTCCGCCGGCATTCATCGCCACGTTGCCGCCGATGCACGAGGCATCGGCCGAGGTGGGATCGACCGCGAAGACGAGGCCTGCGCTCTCGGCGAGCTCCATCACGCGCTTGGTGACGACCCCGGCCGACGCCCGAACCGTAGGCTGCGCGCGCGCCACGCCGGGCAGCTCGACATGCTCGATCCCGCTCAGCGTCTCGAGCTTCTCGGTGTTGATCACCGCCGAGCGGCGCGTGAGCGGAATCACCCCGCCCGTATAGCCGGTACCGCCGCCGCGCGGAATGATCGTGAGGCCGAGCGCAACCAGCTCCCGGACCAAGTGGACGATCTCCTCTTCGCTGTCGGGCGTGAGGACGACGAAAGGCATCTCGACCCGCCAGTCGGTAGCGTCCGTTACGTGCGAGACGCGCGCGAAGCCGTCGAAAAGAATGTTGTCGCGGCGCGTGACGCGCGTGAGGCGGCGCATCACCTTGGCGCGCAGCGCCCGTGTCGCGGCGAACTCGCCCTCGAAGTCGTCGACCGCACGCCGTACGAGCGCGAGAAGCCGCGCGACCTTTGCATTGCCAGCGCGGCGTGCTTCGATTTCCTCGAGGCGCCGGCGCATGCCGCCGATGGCCTCGCTGCGCCGCTGCGGCCGGTTGACGAGCTCGTCCTCAAGGTACGGGTTTCTTTGGATCGCCCAGATCTCGCCCAGCACCTCGTAGAGCATGCGCGCCGAGCGCCCGGTACGCCGCTCCGTGCGCAGATCGCTGACGAGCGCCCAGCCCTCGGCGCCGAGCAGGCGCAGCGCGATCTCCCGGTCGGAGAACGACGTGTAGTTGTACGGAATCTCGCGGATGCGATTCATTCGGCGGCGAACACGTCGCGATAGCTTGCGTAGAAGCTCGCGAAGAGGGTCGGCAGGAGCACGAGGAGAAGCGGAAACACGAGCGAGAGCGCCGCGATCTGCAGCGAGGCGAGCGCCACCACGGACAGCACGGCAAATGGCAGAACGAGGGCCACGGCGAGCGTCACGGCGCCGTAGGCGAGAAACGCCCGCCAGTTGAGCACGCAGGCGAAGAAGCTGAAGAAGAGCGCCTTCGCCGGCGCCGTGGCGTGCCAGGCGGCGAGCGGCGGCGCAAACCAGAACATCATGAGCACCGGCATATAGAGAGCCGCGGCCAGAGCGAGCGCCGACAGAAAGGCGTCGGATCGAAGCACCTCTTCCGCAGGGCGCCGGCCGGTGAGCATCCATCCGGCAAGCGCGCCGTCATCGGCGAGCGTCGTAGCAGCGAGAACCATGCCGAGGCAGGCGAAATAGACGACGCCGAGGATCACCTGGCTGCGCAGGTAGTGGCGAAAACCGTCGAAGAGGAGCGCCATCTCGACCGGGCCGCGCTTCGCGGACGAGCGCGCCGCGGCCATGAATCCGACCGAGAAGGCAGGCACGAGGATCGACGCGGCCGCCACGCCCACCAGCGGCAAGATGGACACCACGGTCATCAGGAACCAGTAGGCGAACACGATCGCGATCCAGCCGAGCGGCGCGGCGCGGAACATCTTCCAGCCGTCGGCAAGCCAGTGTGCCCCGCGCTTCGTGTCGACGATGCGCGGCTGCATCAGGCGAGCCAGGGCGCCGGCGAACCGGCGCGCGCCTCGAGAATACGCCGGAAGTGCTCCGGATCGTGCGCGTGCACCAGCATTCCGGGCCGCGGCAGATAAAGGTCGTAGAGGCGCGAAAGCCAGAAGCGCAGCGCCGCGGCGCGAAGCATGGCGAGCCACGCCGCCCGCTCGTGCGCGGTGAACGGGCGCACCGCGTTGTAGGCGCCGAGGAACGCGCGCAGCCGCTCGGCTTGCAGCCCGGCTCCATCCAGACACCAGTCGTTCGCGCACACCGCGACGTCGTAGAGAAAGCAGTCCACGCCGGCAAAATAGAAGTCGACCACCCCGGAAATGCGCCCGTCTTCCCAGAGCGTGTTGTCGCGGAAAAGGTCGGCGTGCACCGGCCCGCGCGGCAGATCGGGAAAGCGCTGCTCGGCCTGGAACGCGAGCTCGGCCTCGAGAAGCTTCCTCTTTGCGTCATCCAGAAATGGCGCGACATCGCGCGCCGCCAGCCGCCACCACCTGGGACCGCGCGGGTTTTCAAGGAACGCGCTGTAGGAACGGCCGGCAAGGTGCATGCGAGCGAGGAGCGCACCGAGCTCCGCGCAGTGCGCCGGGTGCGGATCTTGGAGCGAACGCCCGGGAAGCCGCGTGACGAGTGCGGCCGGCTTGCCGTTCAGGACGCCGAGATACCGGTCCGAGAGATCGGCGATCGGCGCGGGGCATGGGATGCCGTGGCGCGCGAGATGGGCCATGAGCTGAAGATAAAACGGCAACTCCTCGGCCGGGAGGCGCTCGAACAGGGTGAGGACGTAGCGGCCCTGCGTCGTGGTGACGAAGTAGTTCGTATTCTCGATGCCCGCCTCGATCGGCTCGGACACCTTGAGCTCGCCGAGCGAGTAGTTCCTGAGCCACTGCGCAAGGTCGGCTTCCGACACTGGAGTAAAGACCGACACATCAGTCCCACGTGTGGATCGGCCACATCGGCACCCGCACGCCATCGTCGAGCGAATCGCGGCGCATCCAGTTGCCGTTGCCGGTGGTGTCCACCAGGTAGTAGGGCCTGCCCTTCGGCGGTGTGACCTTAAGCATCACCACGCGTCCACCCTCACGTACCTCCTCGACCTTGTCGCCCTCCTGCACGGGAATGCGCACCACCGGCTCGCCGTCTTCGGCCATCGGCGGAGGCGGCGGCGGCTCGGGCAAGGGCTCGAGTTTCGGCGGCGGCTTCTGCGCCTGCGCCAAAAAGCTGGAGATTACGAAAAGCAGCGCCAGCAGCGATCGCGCCATGCTTTAAAGGTTCAGCAACACCTCGCGCTCCTGCGGGGAGGGCGCGAAGCCACGTTTCTCGTAGAACGCGAAAATGGCGTCGACCACTTCCTGCGGACGGTCGTACACCTGGACCAGGTCCAGATCGTTCGGGCTGATCATGCCCTCGCCGGCGAGGCGCTCGCGCATCCAGGTGATGAGACCGCGCCAATACGGCTCGTGCACGAGGATGATCGGCATCTGCCGCGTCTTGCCGGTCTGCACGAGCGTAAGCGCTTCGAACAGCTCATCGAGGGTGCCGTAGCCTCCGGGCAGCACGATGAAGGCCGTGGCGACTTTCGCGAACATCGCCTTGCGCGTGAAGAAGTGTTTGAAGCGCAGGCTGATGTGCTGATAGCGGCTCGACGGCTGCTCCATCGGCAGATCGATGTTCAAGCCCACGGCGAGCCCGCTGCCCTGGAACGCGCCTTTGTTCGTCGCTTCCATGAGCCCCGGTCCGCCGCCGCACACCACGGCGAAGCCGGCATCGGAAAGAAGCCGCGCGGTTTCTTCCGCAAGCTCGTAATAGGGAGTGCCCGGCTGGACGCGCGCACTGCCGAAAACGGAGACGGCGGGATGGATGCCGACCAGGCGCTCGGTCGCCTCCACCAACTCTGCCATAATGCCGAACACCCGCCACGCCTCGCGCGCGGGAACCTCTTTCGCCAGCTCCGCCAGCTTCGGTTGCCTGTCCTGATTCATGTCGGGAAAAGATCCTGAGAAAACGTTATTGCTGGTCGACGGCTCTTCTTACCTATACCGCGCATTCCACGCGCTGCCGGGGCTGAAGAGCCCGAAGACCGGCGAACCGACCGGCGCGATCTACGGCGTGCTGAACATGCTGCGCAAGCTCGCGACCGATTATAAGCCGGCCGCCCTCGCATGCGTGTTCGACGCCAAGGGAAAAACCTTTCGCGACGCCGAGTACTCGGAGTACAAGGCAAACCGCACGCCAATGCCCGATGACCTCGGCGTGCAAGTCGCGCCGCTGCACGAGGCGGTACGCGCGCTCGGCTGGCCGATGCTCATCATCGAGGGCGTCGAGGCAGATGACGTCATCGCCACGCTCGCCGAGCGCGCCAAGCACGACGGCTGGCGCACCGTGATCTCGACTGGCGACAAGGATTTCGCCCAGCTGGTCGACGAGCGCGTCACGCTGGTGAACACGATGTCGAACGAGCTCCTCGATGTCGAAGGAGTGAAGAAGAAATTCGGCGTCCCGCCGGAGAAATTTCTCGACTACCTGGCGCTGATCGGCGACCAGATCGACAACATCCCGGGCGTGGACAAGGTCGGGCCCAAGACCGCATGCAGGTGGATCGAGAAGTACGGCTCGCTCGAAGGCGTACTTGCGCACGCCGACGAGATCACCGGCCTTGCCGGCGAGAACCTGCGCAAGATGCGCGACTGGCTGCCGAAGGCGCGCGCGCTCCTCACGATCAAGCGCGACGTGCCACTTTCCATCGAGGTGGCGGAACTCGAGCTCAAGCCCGATCGCGCGCGCCAACGCGAGCAATACGAGCGCTTCGGGTTCAAGTCCTGGCTGAAGGAAGTGGAAGGGGTCGCGCCCGCGGCGCCGTCGGTTCAGGTCGCTTCCACTATCGAGAAGCGCAAGTACCGCGCAATTTTCACCGAAGAGGAACTCAAAGAACTAGTGCTGAAGATGGAGGCGGTCCAGCTCGTCGGTTTCGATACCTTCTGCGACGGCGACGATCCGATGAGCGCACGTCTCGCCGGGGTTGCGTTCGCGTTAGCCGACGAAGCGGTCTACGTGCCCCTCGGCCACGACTACCCCGGCGCGCCGAACCAAGTGAGCTTCTCCTCCGCGCTCGATCTCCTCAAGCCGTGGCTCGAGCGCGCCGATTGCCGCAAGGTGAGCGAGAACGTGAAGTTCGACATGCACGTGCTGGCGAACCACGGCGTGCGGCTCGCGGGCTGCGTGCACGACACGCTGCTCGAGTCCTACGTGCTGGAGGTGCACGAGAAGCACGAGCTCGGCATGCTGGCGCAGCGCTATTGCGGCTGGACCACGCTTTCGTACGACGAAGTCGCCGGCAAGGGCGCCGCGCGCATCGCGTTCTCCTCGGTAGAAGTCACGCGCGCGACGCAGTACGCGGCCGAGAAAACCGATTGCGCGCTCGCCCTGCATGGCCTGCTTCACCCGAGAATCGAAGGCGACGCCAAGCTCGGCTTCGTGTACGGAAACATCGAAATGCCGGTGCTGCCGGTGCTCTGGCGCATGGAACGTAACGGCGTGCTGCTCGATCGCGCGAAGCTCGAGGCGCAAAGCCACGAGCTCGGAAAAGAGATCCTCGCGCTCGAGAGACAGGCCTACGAGGCCGCCGGTCAGCCGTTCAATCTAGGCTCGCCGAAGCAAATCCAGGAGATTCTCTTCGACCGCCAGAAGCTCCCCGTCAAGAAGAAGACCCCGTCGGGCCAGCCGTCGACCGACGAGGATTCGCTCGCCGAGCTTGCGCTGGACCATCCGCTGCCGCGCTTCATCCTCGAGCACCGAACGCTGTCGAAGTTGAAATCCACCTACACCGACAAGCTGCCGAAGAGCATCAACCGGAAAACCGCCCGCGTGCACACCACTTACTCGCAGACCACCGCGGTCACCGGGCGCCTTTCGTCCAACGAGCCGAATCTGCAGAACATCCCGATCCGCACGCCGGCGGGACGGCGCATCCGCGAATGCTTCATCGCGCCGCCGGGATCGAAGATCGTCTCGGCCGACTACTCGCAGATCGAGCTTCGCATCATGGCGCACCTCTCGGGCGACCAGAACCTGCGCCGCGCGTTTGCCGAGGGCGAGGACGTGCACCGTGCCACGGCCGCCGAGGTTTTCGGCGTGCCGCTTTCCGCAGTTGATTCTGAACAGCGGCGCGTGGCGAAGGTCATCAACTTCGGGCTGATCTACGGCATGTCGTCGTTCGGCGTGGCGCAGAACCTCGGCATCGACCGCGGCACCGCGCAGACCTACATCGAGCGCTACTTCGCCCGCTACCCCGGCTCAAAGCGCTACATGGACGAAACGCGCGCCCGGGCGCGCGAACTGGGTTACGTCGAGACCGTGTTCGGACGCCGCCTGTGGCTTCCGGAGCTGAAGAGCGGCGCGCCGGTGCGGCGTCAGGCCGCCGAGCGCGCGGCGATCAACGCACCGATGCAGGGGACCGCCGCCGACCTCATCAAACTGGCGATGATCGCCGTGCAGCGCTTCCTGGACGAAGAGAAGCTGAAGGCGCTCTTGATCATGCAGGTGCACGATGAGCTGGTCCTCGAGGTACCCTCCGGTGAGCTCGACGCCATTACGGGGCAGTTGCCCGAGCTGATGCAGTCCGTCGCCAAGCTCGACGTGCCGCTGGTCGTGGAAGTCGGTGTCGGGGATAACTGGGATAAGGCGCACTAGAGCGCGCCGAAGACTTTCCGCAGGATGGCGCTGCCCGTGCCGATCGGGTCCGTGCGGATCTTCTTCTCCTCCTCGCCCAGCATGAAGTAGAGGCCGTCGAGCGCTTTGCGCGTCACGTACGCGTCCAAGTCGACGTCCTCAGTCTTGACGAGCCCTAAGGCCGCCGCCGGGCGGGCGAACTCACGGTAATACTGCGCCACGCCGACCTTCTCGGTCGCCGCCTTGACGATCGGAAGGAAACGCGCGCGCAGCGCGGCATCGCTCGTTTTTCGAAAGTATTCGGTCGCCGCGGTATCGCCGCCGGTGAGGATCGCTTTCGCGTCCTGCGCGCTCATCTTCTTGACCGCATCGACGAGGAGCTTGCGCGCCTCCGGCACTGCGGCCTCGGCGGCGCGGTTCATCGCAATGACGAGCTCGTCGACCTGCTCGGCATATCCCATGCGGCGCGCGAGCTTTTCTGCGCGGGCCAGGGAATCCGGGAGCGGGATCCTGACCCGGGGATTGCCCAGAAAGCCGTCGGTGCGGCCGAGCGCCGCCACGGCCGCGTTCGCGCCGCGCTCGAGCGCCGTGCGCAAGCCGGCGAGCGCCTCGCGCTGCGTGACATCCGCCAACTGGCCCACGGCCGGAACGGCGAAAACAAGGGTGAGCCCCGCCAGAATTGTGCTTCTCATGAAGGCAACCATTATCGCGGCCGCCGGGGCGCTTGCGGCGCTCCTCGCGTTCACCCTGTCCGGGCGCGCGCCCGATGTGCAGCTCCAGTCCGAGCTGCGTGGCAAAGTGGTGCTGGTGAACTTCTGGGCCACTTATTGCGCGAGCTGCCTGCACGAGATGCCGAAGCTCGTCGAAACCCACAAGAAGTTCGCCGCGCGCGGCCTGGAAACGCTGGCGGTGGCCGTGCACCAGGATGACCCGGCTCGCGTCGCGCAATTCGCAAAGGCGCTCCCGTTCAATGTGGCCTTCGATCGCTCGGGCGAACTGTCGCGCCAGTTCGGCAACGTGCGCGTAACGCCTTCGAGCTTCCTCATCGACAAGCAGGGCCGGGTGCTACGACGTTACGTCGGCCAGCCGGACTGGAGCGAGCTGCACGACCTGGTCGAGCGCGCGCTCGGCTCCTAGATCCCCGCTTCTTCCGCCTGCCGGTCGGCGTGGTAGGAGGAGCGCACCAGCGCGCCGACGGCCGCGTGCCGGAAACCGAGCGCTCGCGCCGCTTCCTCGAAGCTCGAGAACACCGCCGGCTCAACGTAACGCTCCACGGGCAGATGATGCGGCGAGGGCTGCAGATATTGGCCGATCGTCACCATGTCGACCTCGTGCGCGCGCAGGTCGCGCATCACGGCAAGAATTTCGTCGTCCGTTTCCCCCAAGCCCACCATGAGCCCCGACTTCGTCGGTACCGAGGGGTGGCGTCGCTTGAATTCCTGTAGTAGCCGCAGCGAATGCGCATAGTCGCCGCCCGGCCTTGCCGAGCGGTAAAGGCGCGGGACCGTCTCCAGGTTATGGTTCATGACATCGGGCGGCGCGGCAGCGAGGATCTCTAGCGCGCGGTCCAGGCGCCCGCGAAAGTCGGGCACCAGCACTTCGATCGTGGTTTCCGGGGACGTCCCTCTGATCGCGGTGATGCAGGAGACGAAATGCGCCGCTCCCCCGTCGCGCAGGTCGTCGCGGTCGACGCTGGTCACGACGACGTACGCCAGCTTGAGCAGCGCGATCGTTTCGGCCAGATGCTTCGGCTCCTCCGCATCGGGAGCGAGCGGGCGGCCGTGCGACACGTCGCAGAAAGGGCAGCGGCGCGTGCAGATGTCGCCGAGGATCATGAAGGTCGCCGTGCCCTTGCCGAAGCATTCGGCGATGTTCGGGCAGGAGGCTTCCTCGCAGACCGTGTGCAGCTTCTGGCTGCGCAACATGCGCTTGATGTCGTAGAAGCGCGAGTTCGGGCTCGCGGCACGCACGCGGATCCACGGCGGCTTGGGCAGCGGGGCGCGCGGCACGATGCGAATGGTCTTTCGCGCGCCCTTCTCCTTTGCGCCGGCTTCACGCATCGAGCTTCTCCACGACTCGCTCGACCAGGTGCTCCCCGACGATTCGTGGGGTTTGCGAAAACCCGAGGTCCCTCATCTGCGTGACGCGCAAGCCTGGATAGCCGCACGGATGGATGCAGGAAAAAGGCGAGAGGTCCATATCCACGTTTAGGGCGACGCCATGGTAGGCGCGGCCGCGCACGACCCGAATGCCGAGCGCGGCGATCTTGGCGCCGTCGACGTATACGCCCGGCGCGCCCGGCTTACGCTCCGCGCGCGGTCCGACGAGATCGATCACCGCCTGCTCGAGCAGGCAGACGAATGTCTTGACCTTGAGCCCGCGCCGGGCGAGGTCGACCAGCGTATAGAGCACCACCTGCCCGGGGCCGTGGTAGGTAACGTCGCCGCCGCGGTCCACGCGGATCGCATCCGCGACGACGGCTTTGCCGCCCTGCCCGATCGTATATACGGGCGGATGCTCGAGAAGCCAGAGCTCATCGGGCGTCGACTCGGACCGCGCCCGGGTGAATTCGCGCATCGCCTGCCAGGTCGGCACGTAGTCGACGCGGCCCAGGCGCTTCACCATCACAAAACCATGACCACGTCGGGATGGTCGCAGAGCTCCTGATAAAGCGCGTCGAGCTGCTCGCGCGAAGTCGCGCGCACGACGCAGGTGACGCTGAGGTAGGTGCCTTGACGGCTCGGTCGCATCTCCACGGTAGCGGCATCGAAATCGGGTGCGTGCTTGCGCACGATACCGGTGACCGACTGAACGAAGCGCGGCTGCTTGCGCCCCATGACCTTGATCGGAAAATCGCAGGGAAAGGCTAACGGCGAGCCATCGGCGACGACCGGCACGGCGTTTCCTAAGCCGATAAGGCCTCGCGCTTACCCGCGCGCATGACCTTTTGCTTGAAGTCCTGATAGAGCTGGTACATGCGGCGAAACACCGGTCCGGGACGCCCGTCGCCATTGCGCGTGCCGTCGAGCTCGACGATGGCGAGCACTTCCTTCGAAGACGAGGTCACCCATAGTTCATCGGAGCCGCGCACCGCGGCTTCGCCGACATCGCGAAATTCGAGCGGCATGGCGTTTGCGTGCGCGAGCTCCACGACGACGTCGTAAGTGATGCCCGGCAGGATGAGGTTGGACTTGGGCGGCGACTGGATCACGCCGCCCTTCACGACGAATACGTTCGAAGCGGAGGCTTCGGTGAGTTTTCCGTCGCGGAAAAGGATCGTTTCCGCGGCGCCGTGCTCAGCGGAGAGCTGGCGCAGAAGGCAGTTGCCGATGAGCGAGATCGACTTGATGTCGCAGCGCAGCCAACGGTTGTCGACCGCGCTCACCGCCACACCGCCCTTCTCCACCTGCGCCGCCGGCGGGTTGGTGAGCGGGTTGGACATCATGAAAACGGTCGGCTCGACGCCCTTCGGGAAGGCGTGATCGCGCTTGGCCGCTCCGCGCGTCACCTGGAAATAGATCCCCTGGTCTTCGAAGGGCTGGGCATCGATCAGCTGATAGATGTGCTTGCGCCATTCCGGGCGCGAATACGGATTGCGGATGCGGGTCTCGCCGAGGCTTCGCTCCAGGCGGGTTAGATGCTCGTCCAGCCGGAACGGCACACGCGAATACACTGGCACCAGCTCATATACGCCGTCGCCAAAGATGAATCCACGGTCGAGAACCGAGACCGTCGCCTGCTCAAGCGGAACAAGCCGGCCGTTCAGGAAAACCTTCATTTCAGCCATAGGCGCAGTGTATCCCAGCTGCGTCCGAAGAAGCCCGCCGCGGCGACCGGCTCCAGCGTGACGAGCGGGTACTCGCCGAACGCCTTGCCGTCGTGCGTGACGCGCAGCACGCCGATGCGCTGCCCCTTGCTGAGCGGTGCGACGAGCGGCTGTTGCGAGACGAGCTCGGCTTTCAGCTTGTCGGCCTCTCCTTTCGGCACCGTGACGAAAAGATCGCTGCCC
The DNA here is from genome assembly GCA_025929745.1 of Burkholderiales bacterium. Classification (GTDB taxonomy): domain Bacteria; phylum Pseudomonadota; class Gammaproteobacteria; order Burkholderiales; family SG8-39; genus SCGC-AG-212-J23. The sequence goes on from JAICPQ010000006.1 coordinate 18,699, forward strand.
AAGCCCACTTTCACGTTACGCGCCGCGCCTTTCCAGACCTCAAGCGCGCGCACCGCGTCGTTCGCCGTGTACAGCTTCACGCTGTCGAAGAACTGATAGCCCCAGTTGAGAAGCTTCAGCGACTCCTGCGCCCGCGTCGCCTCGGAGGTGGAGCCGAGCAGCACGGAGAGCAGCCGCCGCCCGCCGCGGCTCGATGAGGCGATGAGGCAATAGCCCGCCCCTTCGGTATGCCCTGTCTTTACGCCGTCCACGCTCGGATCCATCCAGAGCAGCCGGTTGCGGTTGGGCTGCGTGATGTTGTTGTAGCGGAATTCCTTCTGCGAGTAGTACTGCGCGTATTCTTTCGGAAAGTCCCTGACGAGCGCGGCAGCAAGCACGTAGAGGTCCTGCGCGGTGCTGTAGTGCTGCGCGTCCGGCAGGCCCGAGGCGTTCACGAACTTTGTGTTCTTCATGCCCAGACGCATCGCCTCGCGGTTCATCATCTGCACGAACGCTTCCTCGTTTCCGGCCACCGCCTCCGCAAGCGCGATGCAAGCGTCGTTGCCTGACTGGATAACCATTCCGCGGATAAGCTCGTCCACCGTGACCGGCTTGCGCGGCTCGATGAACATGCGCGAGCCGGCCGCTTTCCAGGCGCGCGGCGAGACGTTCACCTGCTGATTGACGGAGAGCTTGCGCTCGCGCAGCGCGGCGAACACCACGTACGCTGTCATCATCTTGGTGAGCGAAGCCGGTTCGAAGCGCTCATCCGCGCGCTGCGCGAGCATCACCTGCCCGCTCGACAAATCGCCGAGCACCCACGCCTTGCCGATAACCGAAGGCGGCTGGGGCGCCGCGGCCTGCGCAGCGCACACGAAACTCAGGAGGAACGCGAAGACAATCCGCATGACTTGCCAAAAGCCGCGAATCATAAGCCGGCGCTGCGGTCCGGAATGATGGCTTCGACGTCGACCTGCGCCTGACCAGCCTGGAGGAAGCCGAGCTTGTGCGCGGCCACGTAGGAGACATCGATCACGCGCCCCGAGCGAAACGGGCCGCGATCGTTGATGCGCAATACGACGCTGCGTCCGTTCCCGACGTTCGTGACGCGCGCATAGCTCGGAATGGGAAGCGTCGGGTGCGCCGCCGTCATGGCGTACATGTCGTAGGTTTCGCCGCTCGACGTTTTCTGGCCGTGGTAGCGCTTGCCATACCAGCTGGCGAGGCCGCGCTGACGAAAAGGCTGCAGCGATGTCATGGGCACGTAGTCACGCCCGAAAGCGGTGTACGGACGATTTGCGTACTTGTGCAGCGGCTCGGCGCGGGGCACGGCGTCGACAACCTGCTCGAGGTTCGCCGGCGCCCGATCGGGCGGCCCGTCGTCCTTGTAATAGCCGCCCGGTCTGGTCGATGAGCAGCCCGCGAGAAGGACGAGCAAAACGACGAGCCACTTCATGCTTCGTACACCACGTTGCCCTCGACCAGGGTGAGGCGTACAACGCCGTCGAGCTCGGCGCCGAGAAATGGCGTGTTCTTACCCTGGCTCTTCAGTGCCGCCGGAGTAATGCGGACGCTCGCACGCGGATCGAAAAGCACGAGATCGGCGGGCGCACCGACGACGAGGCGTCCGGCATCGATACCGAGTACGCGCGCCGGCTCGCTGGTGATGCGCGCCAGCGTCGCCGCCAGGCTGAGGCGCTGCGCGAGGCCCCATTTGAGCGTGAGCGGCAGAAGGAGCTCAAGGCCCGTGGCGCCGGGCTCGGCGAGCGCGAACGGCAGGTGCTTGCCGTCCTCGTCGACGGGCGTGTGATCGGAGCAGGCGCAGTCGATCACGCCCTCTGCGAGCCCGCGCGCGAGCGCGTCGCGGTCGCGCTGGCTGCGCAGCGGCGGCTCGAGCCGGCACTGCGATTGGAAGTAGCCGAGGTCCATGTCGCAGAGGTGCACATGGTGCAGGCCGACGTCGCACGTCACCGGCAGTCCTTCCTGCTTCGCCCGGCGCATGAGGTCCACTGCGCCAGCGGTGGAAAGACGACAGACGTGAACTCTTGCGCGCGTGGCACGTACCAGCTCGAGGATGGTTCCCAACGCGATCGTCTCGGCGAAGGCCGGAATGCCCGGCAGCCCGAGCCGCGTGGCGACCTCGCCATCGTGCGCCACGCCGCCTTTCGCGAGATCGGCATCCTCGGCGCGCAGCCACACTGCATAGCCGAACGTGGCGGCGTACTGCAGCGCGCGCCACAGGACCTGGGCGTCCGCGAGCGGGGCGTTCGCCTGCGAGAATGCAACGCATCCCGCGTCCGAAAGCTGTCCCATCTCGGTGAGGCGCTCGCCTTCGAGCTTGACGGTGAGGGCGCCGACCGGAAACACGCGCGCGCGCGAAAGCGCCTTCGCGCGACGGCGCAGCATGTCGACGAGACCCGGCTCATCGAGCGCCGGATCGGTATCGGGCGGACAAGCGAGGCTGGTGACGCCGCCCGCCACGGCCGCGTCGAGCTCCGATTCGAGCGTCGCCTTGTATTCATGGCCCGGCTCCCGCAGCCGGGCCGAAAGGTCGATGAAGCCTGGCGCGAGCACCAGTCCCTTCGCGTCGATCACCCGGTCGGCCTTGCCGCCCTCAGCGGCAATCCGGCCGTCGGCGACGAAGAGCTCGCCGCTTCCCTCCTTGCCGCTCGCCGGGTCGACGATGCGGGCATTCTTTATATGAAGGCGCATCAGTTTCCGGCGACGATGCTCATCACCGCCATGCGCACGGCGATGCCGAAAGTGACCTGCGGCAGGATCACCGAGTGCGGGCCGTCGGCGACGGTCGAATCGATCTCGACGCCGCGATTCATCGGGCCCGGATGCATGACGATGGCGTCGCGGCGCGCGAGCCCGAGCTTGTCGGCATTCAGGCCGTAGTGCTTGAAGTACTCCTGCGCCGACGGGAGCAGCGCGCCGCGCATGCGCTCGTTCTGCAGCCGCAGCATCACCACCACGTCGCAATCCTTGAGCCCCTCGCGCATATCGTGAAAGACGCGCACGCCGAGCGCCTCTACGCCGGTCGGCAGCAGCGTCTGGGGTCCGATCACGCGCACCTCCGGCACGCCAAGCGTGGTGAGCCCGTGAATGAGCGAACGGGCGACGCGGGAATGCAGGATGTCGCCCACGATCGCGACCGTAAGGGCGGCGAAGTCTTTCTTGTAATGCCGGATGGTATAGAGGTCGAGCAGGCCCTGCGTCGGATGCGCATGGCGGCCGTCGCCGGCATTGATGACGTGCTCGTGCGGCTTCACGTGCCGCGCGATGAGGAAGGGCGCGCCCGAAGATTCGTGCCGCACGACGAAGATGTCCGCCTGCATCGCCGAGAGGTTCGCGACGGTGTCGAGCAGCGACTCACCCTTGGTCTGCGACGAGGCGTTGATGTTCAGATTGATCACATCGGCCGACAGGCGCTTCGCCGCGATTTCGAACGTGGTGCGCGTGCGCGTCGATGGCTCGAAAAACAGGTTGAAGACGCTTTTGCCGCGCAGGATCGGCACCTTCTTCACCTCGCGTTCGGTCACGCCGACGAAGGACTCGGCGGTGTCGAGAATCTGCAGGAGGATCGCGCGCGGCAGGCCCTCGATGGACAAGAGATGCTGCAGCTCGCCCTTTTCGTTCAACTGCGGGTTACGCTGCACGTTCCGCCTCCAGCGCGAGCGCGAGCTTGCCGCGCTCGTCGCGCTTGAGCGCGAGCCGCATGCCGGCCGGCACATCGACGCGCGCGCCCACGTGCTGGGCGCAGATCGGCAGCTGGCGGCCGCCTCGGTCGACGAGCACGGCGAGCGCGATGCTCGCCGGCCGCCCGAAGTCGAAAATCACGTTCATCGCCGCGCGCACCGTGCGCCCGCTATACAGCACGTCGTCAACGAGAAAGAGCTCGCAGCCGCTCACGTCGAACGGGATTCTGGTTCGCTTGGGGTCGTGCTTCAGCCCGCGCGCGGCGTAGTCGTCGCGGTAGAAGGCGATGTCCATGAGCCCGAGCGGCGTCTTCATGCCGAGCAGCGCGTGCAGCCGCTCGGCGAGCCATGCGCCGCCCGTGTACAGCCCCACCATGGCGCTCTTCGGCCCGATGCGCGGCTTCAACTCCGCAGCGAGCTTCTCGCAGAGCTCTTCCGCGTCAGGCAGCTTCATCGAAGTACTGCTCCAGTATGAGCTGCGCCGCCACGGAGTCCACCGCCTTTCTCTTCAGGCCGCGCAACTTGCGCTCGGCTTCGACCGAGGTGAAGCGCTCGTCCACGCGCGCCACCGGCAGCTTGAAGCGCCGCTCGAGCCGCCGCGCGAAGTCTTCCGCCTGCCGCGTCATCTTGTGCGGCTCGCCGCTCGTCGACGTAGGCACGCCGACCACCAAACCGGCCGGGCGCCATTCATTGACGAGTTTTTGAATCTGGTAAAAGTCGCAGACGGCCGGAAGCGGGTGCGCGGTGTGCAGCTCAGTCTCGCCGACCGCGACGCCAATACGCTTGAGACCGAAGTCGAAGGCGAGGACGGTCCCCCGCTTAGGCATGCCCCGCCGCGTCCTGCAACCGCGCGTAGTCGAGGCCGAGGAGCTCCATGGCCGCCGGCAGGCGCTCCTCCGAGGGCACATCGAAGATGATGGCGTCACGCGCTTCGACAGTGAGCCAGGCGTTCTGGGCCAGCTCGTGCTCGAGCTGCCCCGGCGACCAGCCGGCATAGCCCAGCGTGACCAGGATGCGCGACGGACCCTCGCCGCGCCCGACCGCTTCGAGGATGTCTTTTGACGTAGTGAGGCCGATGGCGTCGCGCACGCGCAGCGTCGACTGCCAGTTGCCGGCGGGCGCATGCAGCACGAACCCCCGGTCCGTCTGCACCGGCCCGCCGAAGTAGATCGGCGCCTGCTTGCGTCCGGCATCGCGCAGCGTGAGCGAGAGCCGCTCGAAGAGCGCCTGCAGCGTCATGTCGATCGGCCGGTTCACGACCAGGCCTAGCGCGCCCTGGTCGTTGTGCTCGCAGATGTAGGTAAGGGTTTTGGCGAAGTACGGATCGGCCATGTTGGGCATGGCGATCAGGAAGTGATGCGTGAGGTTCACCGCCTCCTATTCTACTGCCAGCGCCGCGCGCTAGATCTCCACCATCTCGAAATCCTCCTTGCGCGCGCCGCATTCCGGACAAGTCCAGTTCATCGGCACGTCTTCCCATCGTGTGCCGGGTGAGATGCCTTCGTCGGGCAGGCCCGCCGCCTCGTCGTACACGAAGCCGCAGATGAGGCACATCCACGTCTTGTACTGCACTTGGTTCTCGGTCATAAAATTGGGCCGCATATTAACTCATGCCACCCATCGTTCTGACGTTCGCTGCGTCCGACCCGACTGGCGGCGCGGGACTGCAGGCCGACATTCTCACCTTCGCCGCGCTCGCGTGTCACCCGCTCTCGGTGCTCACTGCGCTCACCGTGCAGGACACAAGCGGCGTGCAGCAAGTCGAGACGATCTCGTCCGACCTTGTCACGCGGCAGGCGAGCCGCTTGCTCGCCGAGACGCGCGTGGCCGCTTTCAAGGTCGGGGTGCTCGGCTCCGCCGAGAACGTGCGCGCCGTAGCCGCGATCGCGCGGGCGCATTCGCACGTGCCGCTCGTTCTCGATCCCGTCCTTGCATCGGGGCGCGGCGACCGCCTCGCGACCGATGCTGCCCGCGTGGCGCTCATCGAAGCGCTGGTGCCCTGTGCGACA
>JAICPQ010000226.1 GCA_025929745.1 Burkholderiales bacterium
ATCGGCACCACCTTCGCGGAAGGGTGCGAGGAGCCCTTCCTGCACCAGTCGGGATTCGCAGGCGGGCGAATCCGGGCCGCGGCCCACACGCGCCCCTTCGAATCCATCATCTGGTTGTGCGTGCTCGTCTGGCTGTCCCAAATCGGCTGCTCGCCCCAATAGGGGGACGGCGCCATCGGGTCGCTGCGATGCGAGGGCGTATTCGGGTCGCGCACCGGATGCTTCACCTCCGACGGGGTGTGGCTGACCGGGTCGAGCACCGGCCAGAAATCCGTGCTGTTCTCCGGCGCGCCATAGAGCACGCCGTTCGCGTTCAGCGTCGGCTTGCGCCGATCGGTGGAGATGAGATCGTGCATGTACGCCGTCGGCCGGCTCCAGTCCCAAAGCGTGAGCACGATGTTGCGCTCGATGCCTTGCGGACGCTCGGGCTGCGCGAAGGGCAGCTCGCCCGCCGCGATGCGATCGGTCCAGTCGGCGAAGAGCGCCAAGCCGCGGTCGGGACCGAGGCGCGCCGCGGCATTGATCATCTGCGTCATCGCCTGCCCGGAGGCGATGCGCCGCGCCCACGCCTCGGTGGAGTTCATGTGCGCGAAATCCTTCGGCATGGTGCGCGTGCCTTTCGTGCCGAGCGCGTGGCACGACATGCAGCCGTTCGTCTTCACGGTGTTCAGCCACTCGGGCTGCGCCTTCGCCTGCGCGATGGGAAACTCGCTCTTCTGCGGAATGCGCAGCATCGAGTACCAGTAGATCGGCGGGTAGTACTCCGCGGCGGCGGCGGCGTTCGGCGCGACAACCGCCTTGAGATCGAGCGTGCCGCCCGGCCTCGCTTGCACCTTCGGCGAATCGACCAGGCCATAGCCGCGCACCCACACCTGATAATTGGCCGCGGGCATGTCGGGAAGCGAATAGCGGCCGCGTTCGTCCGTCACCACGATCTTGGCGAAGCGCGTCGGCAGGTCGGTAGTCTCGGCGATCACCCATACACCGGCTTCGGGTCCCTTCACGCTCGTGACGGTGCCGGAAAGGTCGCTCGTTTTGAGCGGAACCTGGCACGCAGAGAGAAGAAACGCGAGAACAATCGCTATGCGCATGTCGCCTCCGCGGACGAAGAAAATCGGGGTCAGAGCCCGATTTTCTCCCGGATAGGCAGCTTGAGGACGACCTTATCGGGCTCTGACCCCGGTTGCGAATGAAGCGCGCCGATGCGGCGCGGCTGGTGTTACTCGCGGCCATCTGGGGCGCGTCGTTCCTGTTCAACCGCATCGCCGCGCCTGCGCTCGGGCCCATTCTCACCGCGGAGCTGCGCACGCTGATCGCCGGTATCGCGCTCGCCGTGTATTTCGCGGTTGCGGGTTTGGATCCGCAATGGCGCCGGTTCGGCCGCCATTACTTCGTGGTCGGCATTCTCACCTCGGCCTTGCCATTCGTCCTGTGGGCCTACGCCGCGCTCAGCCTCACCGCCGGCCTGATGTCGGTCATCAACGCGACATCGCCCATGTGGGGCGCGGTGTGCGCCGCGGTCTTTCTCGGCGAGCGCCTCACCGCGCGGCGCACGCTCGGTCTCGCGATCGGCATCGTCGGCGTCGCGCTAGTCACCGGACCGGAGGCGACATTCAGCATCGCACCGGTGCTGGCTGCGTTGTGCGCGGCCTTTTCTTACGGCCTCGCCGGCGCGTATATGAAGCGCAAAGCCGCCGACGTACCCTCGCGCGGCATGGCCGTCGGTACGCAGCTTGTCGCCGGGTTCATTCTCATTCCGCTGATCCCGCTATGGCCGCCGGCCGAGATGCCCTCGCCGCTCGTCGCCGGCAGCATGCTGGCCCTGGGCCTCGTCTGCGGCGCGATCGCCTACCTTCTGTACTTTCGGCTCATCGCCGACATTGGTCCGACCGGCGCGCTCACCGTCACTTATCTCATTCCGGTCTTCGGCGTGCTGTGGGGCGCTCTTTTTCTTGGAGAAACGATTTCGCCGCCGATGCTGGTCGGCGCCGGGCTTGTTCTCGTGGGGACCGTCTTCGTACTCAGAACTTAGAATGAGGACTATGTACCCGCGCCTTTTCACGCCGCTCGACCTCGGCTTCGCGGTACTGCCGAACCGCATCCTGATGGGCTCGATGCATACCGGCCTGGAGTCGCGACCCGACGGCATGGCGCGCCTCGCGGCGTTTTACGCCGAACGCGCGAAGGGCGGCGCGGCGCTCATCGTTACCGGCGGCTTTTCGCCCAACGCGGAGGGCAACCTCGGGCCGCATCGCGCCGAGTTTTCGACTGCCCAGGACGCCGAGAATCACCGCGTCATTCCGCGCGCCGTTCACGACGCCGGCGGGCGCATCGTGCTGCAGCTTTTGCACTCGGGACGCTATGGCTTTCACGAGCAGATCGTTGCGCCGTCGGCGATCAAATCACCGATCAATCCGCACACGCCCCGCGAGCTGACCGCGCGTGAGATTGAGCAAGTAATCGACGACTTCTCGCGCGCTGCCACGCTCGCGCGAGAGGCTGGCTACGACGGTGTCGAGATCATGGGCTCGGAGGGTTACCTGATCACGCAGTTCCTCGCGGCGCGCACCAACCATCGCACCGATGAATGGGGCGGCGCGCTCGAGAATCGCATGCGCTTCGCCAGCGAAATTGTGCGCCGCGTGCGTGCGGCCGCCGGTCCGCAGTTCATCGTTGTCTATCGCATCTCGGCACTCGATCTCGTGGAAGGCGGTTTGGAAGCCGCCGAGATTCAAAGCGTGGCGCGCGCGGTTGCCGATGCAGGGGCGACCCTTCTCAATACCGGGATCGGCTGGCACGAGGCACGCATTCCGACCATCGCGCAGGCGGTGCCGCGCGGCGGCTTCGCATGGGCGACTCGGCGCCTGAAGGAAGCAGTCAGTATCCCGGTGGTCGCTTCCAATCGCATTAACACCCCGGAAGTCGGCGAAGCGATCCTCGTGCGTGGCGATGCCGACATGGTCTCGCTCGCACGCGCGATGCTCGCCGACGCGGACTTCGCAAATAAGGCGAAAGCCGGCGACCGTCCCGCCATAAACATCTGCATCGCCTGCAACCAGGCCTGCCTGGATCACTACTTCATCGGGCAGCCGGCGAGCTGTGTCGTGAACCCGCGCGCCGGGCGCGAGACCAAGCTGGTTTTCAACCCAGCACCGAAGCCAAAACGCATCGCGGTGGTCGGCGGCGGCCCCGCGGGCCTGTCGTGTGCCGCGCACGCGGCCGAGCGCGGACACGAAGTCACGCTGTTCGAGAAAGCCGCCGAGCTCGGCGGGCAGTTCAACCTCGCCAAGGTAATCCCCGGCAAGCACGACTTCGGCGAGTCGATCGCCTACTTCGCCGAGCGTTTGAAGCGCGCTGGGGTTCGAGTCATGGTGGGGAAAGAAGCGGGCGCGCGCGAGCTCGCAGGCTATGAAGAGATCGTGGTGGCAACGGGCGTCGACCCGCGCACGCCGCCGATACCGGGCATCGAGCGCGCGGTGAGCTATGTCGATGTGCTGAACGGCAAGGTGCAGGCCGGGCGTAATGTCGCGATCGTCGGCATGGGCGGCATCGGATTCGACGTCGCGCTCTACCTGCTCGAACGCGACAGCCGCGCGCCGTACGATCCTGCTGCGTTCGCGGCGCACTGGGGGGTTGGCAATACCCCGGCACCGGCCAAGCCGAGGCATCAGATCACGATGCTGAAGCGCTCCCACACGCCTTTCGGCCATACGCTGGGGCGAACGACAGGCTGGGTGCATCGCGCGGAGCTCGCGCGCAACGGCGTGCGCATGCTGAAGGGAGTCGAATACCGCCGCATCGATGAGCGCGGCGTGCATATCACCGTGGACGGAAAGGAGAGGCTCGCGGAAGCCGATACGGTCATCGTTTGCGCCGGGCAGACGCCGCGGCGCCAGGTCTCCGGTCACCTGATCGGCGGCGCCAAGGAAGCCTCGGAGCTCGACGCCAAGCGCGCGATGCTCGAGGGCGCCGAGCTGGCGGCGCGCCTATGAGCATCGCGCTCATCGGTGGCGCGGGCGAAGGCTTAGGCGCGGCGCTCGGCCGCCGTTTCTCCAAGACGCACGAGGTCGTGTTGTCTTCGCGCACGCGCGGTGAAAAGGCCGACCTGCGCGAGGAGAAGCAGGTCATCGATCTCTTCGAGCGCGTGGAGCAGCGCGGTGCGATC
>JAICPQ010000086.1 GCA_025929745.1 Burkholderiales bacterium
AGCGCGTGTACTGCGTGATCTTGCGCCGTCCCGACTCGCCCTCCTTGCGCAACGCGTCGAGCTGCGGGCTGACCGCCGTCATCAGCTGCATGATGATCGAGGCGGAGATGTAGGGCATGATGCCCAGGGCGAAGATGGTGAAGCGCGACAGCGCGCCGCCCGAGAACATGTTGAACATGCCGAGGATGCCGCCCTGCTGGCCCTGGAAAAGGTCGGCGAGCACGTTGGGATCGATTCCCGGCACCGGGATGTGCGCGCCGATGCGGAACACCACCAGCGCGCCCAGGAGAAAGAAGAGGCGCCGCTTGAGGTCGCCATAGCGCGCGCCCTTGCCGACGTTAGGAAGAGCGGTCGCCATCAGCTCGCGGCTTCACCCTCGGTCTTGGGTTTCTTTTTTTCCTTTTTCGGCTTTTCCGGCGCTGCGGGCTTGTCGATCACTTCCACCGTTCCGCCCGCGGCTTCAATCGCCGCGCGCGCGCCTTTCGAGGCGCGCACATCGCCTTTCACGTTCAGCTTCTTCGATACCTTGCCGGACACGATGATCTTGGCGGCGAGCGCCTTCTTCGACACGATGCCGGCCGATTGCAGAGCGGCGAGATCGACGTCGGCCACCTCCAGGCGCTCGAGCTCCGAAAGCCGCACCTCGGCGATATCGTCTCGTGTGGGCGAGTTGAAGCCGCGCTTGGGCAGGCGCCGATGCAGCGGCATCTGCCCGCCCTCGAAGCCGAGCTTGTGGAAACCGCCGGAGCGCGCCTTCTGCCCCTTGTGACCGCGGCCCGCCGTCTTGCCCCACCCGGAGCCGACGCCGCGGCCGACGCGATGCCGGTCCTTCTTGGCGCCGGGCGCCGGTTTTAGCGAGTTAAGCCGCATCGATGCGCACCAGATAGGCCACCCTGTTGATCATGCCGCGCACCGCCGGCGTATCGGCGAGCTCGACCACGTGGTTGATGCGCCGCAAGCCGAGCCCGCGCACCGTCGCGCGGTGCGTGTGCTTGATGCCGGAGACGCTTTTCAGAAGCTGCACCCGGATCTTCTTCATGTCGTGATTTCCTCGACCTTCTTGCCGCGGCGCGCCGCGATCTCCGCCGGCGTGCTCATCGACTTCAGGCCGTTCAGCGTGGCGCGCACGACGTTATAGGGATTGGTCGACCCGAAGCACTTGGCGAGCACGTTGGTCACACCCATGACCTCGAACACCGCGCGCATGGGACCACCCGCGATGATCCCGGTGCCCTCGTGCGCCGGCTGCATCAGCACCTTCGCGGCGCCGTGCCGGCCCGTCACTACATGATGCAGGGTGCCGTTCTTCAGCTTCACCTTGAAGAGCCGCCGTCGCGCCTCCTCCATCGCCTTCTGCACCGCGACCGGCACCTCGCGCGCCTTGCCCTTGCCCATGCCGATGCCGCCGTCGCCGTCGCCCACCACGGTGAGCGCGGCGAAGCCGAGCACGCGGCCGCCCTTCACAACCTTGGTGACGCGGTTTACCGCGACCATCTTTTCGCGCAGCCCGTCGCCGCGCTCTTCGTGCTGCATCCTGGGTTGGATCTTCGCCATGATTCCTCGCTAAAACTTCAATCCGCCGGCGCGCGCGGCATCCGCGAGCGCCTTGACGCGCCCGTGGTAGCGGTATCCCGCTCGGTCGAAAGCAACCTTTTCAATGCCGGCCTGTTTCGCCTTCTCAGCGATGCGCTGGCCCACGATCTGGGCAGCCTTGCGGTTGCCGCCATGCTTGAGCTGCGTGCGCAGGTCCTTTTCCGCGGTGGAAGCCGCCGCGAGCACTTTGTCGCCCCCGGCGGAGGTGATCTGCGCATAGATGTGCGTGTTCGTGCGGTGCACGGTAAGCCGCGCGGCGCCCACCTCGCGGATCTTCAGGCGGGTCTGGCGTGCGCGGCGCAGGCGTGAAAGATTTTTCGCGCTCATGGCAGTGGTTACTTCTTCTTCGTCTCTTTCAATACGATGACTTCGTCGCGATAGCGCACGCCCTTGCCCTTGTACGGCTCGGGCGGACGCACCGCGCGCACCTCGGCGGCCACCTGGCCGACGAGCTGCTTGTCGATGCCGCTGATCACGATCTCGGTCTGGCTCGGCGTCGCGACCTTGATGCCCTTTGGCATCTTGTGCTCCACCGGGTGCGAAAAGCCGAGCGAGAGCGAGAGCTTGTCGCCCTGTGCCTGCGCGCGGAAGCCGACACCAACGAGCGTGAGGCGCTTCTCGAAGCCCTTGGTGACCCCGGTCACCATGCCCGCGACCAGCGCACGCATCGTGCCCGACATGGCGTTGGCGTGGTTCGAGTTGCCGAGCGGCTCGAACTCGATCTGCTCGCCCTTCTTCTCCACCGCGACATTCGGGTCGGCGCGGCGCGCCATGCTGCCAAGCGGCCCCTTCACCGAGATGTTGCCGCCGGCGATCGTGATTTCGACGCCTTTCGGCAGCGGTACGGGATATTTTGCGATTCGCGACATAAGCTGACTTCCCTTTACGCCACGATGCAAAGCACTTCGCCGCCCACGCCGTCGGCGCGCGCCTTGCGGTCGGTCATCACGCCGCGAGAGGTGGAGAGGATCGCCACGCCGAGCCCGTTCATGATGCGCGGAATGTCGTTACGGCCGCGGTAAACCCGCAGTCCCGGCTTGGAGACGCGCTCCAGGCGCTCGATCACCGGCCGACCCGCGTAGTACTTCAAACCGATGCGCAGCTCTTTCTTCACGCCATTCTCGCGCAGCGCGAAGTCCTCGATGTAGCCCTCGTCCTTCAGCACCTGGGCGATGGAGGCCTTCAGCTTCGACGCCGGCATCACCACTTCCGCATGCCCTACCAGCTGGGCGTTGCGGATGCGGATCAGCATGTCCGCAATGGGATCGCTCATGCTCATGGACGCCCTCCTACCAGCTTGCCTTGATCACGCCGGGCACTTCGCCGCGCAGCGCGAGCTCGCGCAGCTTGTTGCGCGCGAGACCGAACTTGCGGAACACGCCGCGCGGCCGTCCGGTCAGCGCGCAGCGGTTGCGCAGGCGCACCGGCGAGGAATCGCGCGGCAGCTTCTGCAGCTTCTGACGCGCCTCTTCCTTCGCTTCGTCCGATGCGCGCGCATCGTTCATGATCTCGAGCAGCTGCGCGCGTTTGGTCTTGAATTTCTCGACGGTCTTGCGGCGCTTTTGTTCGCGCAGCTTCAGTGCGAGCTTGGCCATGCGTGGTCTCTCAGTGCTTGAACGGAAAGCGAAACGCGGCGAGGAGCGAGCGTGCCTCGTCGTCGGACTTCGCGCTGGTGGTGATCGCGATGTTCATGCCTCGCAGCATGTCGATCTTGTCGTAGTCGATCTCGGGGAAAATGATCTGTTCCTTGAAGCCCAGGTTGTAGTTGCCCCGGCCGTCGAAGGCGCGATTCGATACGCCGCGGAAGTCGCGGATACGCGGCATGGCCACGTTCACCAGGCGGTCGAGAAATTCGTACATGCGAGCGCCGCGCAGCGTGACCATGCAGCCGACCGGGAAGTTGGCGCGGATCTTGAAGTTGGCGATCGACTTCCGGGACTTGGTGACCACCGGCTTCTGGCCGGCGATCTTCGCCATGTCGGCCACCGCGGCATCCAGCACCTTCTTGTCGGTCGTGGTTTCACCCACGCCCATGTTGATCGTGATTTTCTTGATGCGCGGCACCTGCATCACGGTCTTGTAGCCGTGCTTCTGCATGAGATCGGGTACCACCTTTTCCCGGTAGTGCAGCGCAAGGCGCGCCGGCGGCGCCGGCACTTCCGGCGCGGCCGGCTTCGGCGCCTCCTTCTTCGGCGCCTGCGCCTCCTTCTTCGGTTTCTGGGCCTGCTGCGGCGCCGGTTTTTTCTCCGCCGGCTTTGCGTCCTGCTTCGCCTTCTCTTTGTCGTGCTTTGCCATTACGCGTCCACCTGCTCGTCGTTCGCCTTGAAGATGCGCACCTTGCGACCGTCCTGCAGCGTCTTCAGGCCGACGCGGTCGGCCTTCTTCGTCGCCGGATTGAAGAGCGCGACGTTCGAGACGTGAATCGGCAGGTCCTTGTCGACGATGCCGCCCTGCACGCCTTTCATCGGGTTGGGGCGCTGGTTCTTCTTGACGCGGTTCACGCCTTCGACCACGACGTGATCGACGTCGACGCGGCGCAGGACGGTGCCGCGCTTGCCCTTGTCGCGTCCGGCCAGCACGATGACCTCGTCGCCTTTCCGAATGCGATTCATCAGAGGACCTCCGGCGCGAGCGACACGATCTTCATGAACTGCTCGGTGCGCAGCTCGCGTGTCACCGGTCCGAAGATGCGCGTGCCAATCGGCTCCATCTTCGGCGTGAGCAGCACCGCGGCGTTGCGGTCGAAGCGGATGAGCGAGCCGTCGGCGCGGCGCACGCCCTTCGCGGTGCGCACCACCACGGCATCGTAGATCTCGCCCTTCTTCACGCGGCCGCGCGGCGCCGCGTCCTTCACGCTCACCTTGATCAGGTCGCCGATCGACGCGTAACGGCGCTTGGAGCCGCCCATTACCTTGATGCACATGACGGCGCGCGCGCCGGTGTTATCGGCGACGTCCAACACGGTCTGCATCTGGATCATTGGTTTCTCTCCGCTCCAACTTGCGCGCCAGGCTCCGGATCGAACTCGAGGCGGGCAGTTTTGGACCCCCGGGCTTGGGGGACCCGAATTCTAGACGGCCTTCGACTTCTCCACAAGGCGCGTTACGCGCCACGACTTCGTTCGTGAGATCGGCCGGCACTCGGCGATCTCGACAAGGTCGCCCTCGCCGAACTGCCCTTCCTCGACGTGCGCATGGTATTTCCGCGAACGGGTGATGGTCTTGCCCATGAGCGCGTCGCGTACGCGGCGCTCCACGCGCACCACCACGGTCTTCTGCATCTTGTTGCTCGTCACACGGCCGACGAGCGTCCTTTGATTGCTCATTTGGAAGCCTTTTCTTTCATGATGGTGCGCACGCGCGCGATGTCGCGCTTCACCTTCTTCAGCTGGCTTGTGTTCGAGAGCTGCTGCGTGGCGAGCTGCATGCGCAGGCCGAACTGGGCGCGCAGCAGCGCCTCCAGCTCCTTCCGCAGCTCCTCGCCGTTCTTGCCGCGCAATTCACTAGGCTTCATCTAGCCTCCGAGCATGCGCTGCACGACGATGGTGCGGAACGGCAGCTTGGCCGAAGCGAGCGCGAACGCCTCCTTGGCCAAGCCCTCGGTGACGCCGTCCATCTCGAAGATGATCTTGCCGGGCTGGATCTCGCATACGAAGTACTCGGGGTTGCCCTTGCCGTTGCCCATGCGCACCTCGGCGGGTTTCTGCGACACAGGCTTGTCGGGGAACACGCGGATCCAGATGCGCCCGCCGCGCTTGATGTGGCGCGACATGGCGCGACGTCCCGCCTCGAGCTGGCGCGCCGTCAGCCGGCCGCGCGTGGTGGCTTTCAAGCCATACTCGCCGAACGACACTTTGGCGCCGCGCGTGGCGTTGCCGGTGTTCCGGCCTTTCTGCTGCTTGCGATATTTGGTTCTTGCCGGTTGCAGCATGACTACTCCTTCTTTTCTCCGCCTTCGTCCTTGACGATCTTCTTCGGCTTCTTCACGGTTGTTTTAGGCGCCGGTGCAGCATCGGGCTTCTTCCCCGAAGCCTTGCGCTCACTGTCAGTGCGCGGCTTGGCAGGTCCGCGCTTCGCCCCTGCCTTCGGGAACGGCTTCTTGGCGCGCTTGGGCTCCGTCGGCGTTTCGGGCTGCGCGGCGGGCGCGGCTTCCGGCAAGAGCGGGGTTTCGCCCTTCGGAACCACCTCGCCCTTGTAGACCCAGACCTTGATGCCGATCACCCCGTAGTTGGTCTTAGCCTCGCCCAGGCCGTAGTCGATGTCTGCGCGCAGCGTATGTAGCGGCACGCGTCCTTCGCGATACCACTCGGTGCGCGCGATCTCGATCCCGTTCAGCCGGCCCGCGCTCATGATCTTGATGCCCTGCGCGCCCAGGCGCATCGCGTTCTGCATGGCGCGCTTCATTGCACGGCGGAACATGATGCGCTTCTCGAGCTGCTGGGCGATTGAATCGGCGATGAGCTGCGCGTCAATTTCGGGTTTGCGGATCTCCTCGATGTTCACGTGCACCTGCTGCACGCCCATGATGCGGCGCAGCTCTGCCTTCAGCGATTCGATCTCTTCGCCCTTCTTGCCGATCACGACCCCCGGGCGCGCCGAGAAGATCGTGATGCGCGCGTCCTTGGCCGGGCGCTCAATCAGCACGCGGCCAACCGAGGCATGCGCGAGCTTCTTTTTCAGGAAGTCGCGCACTTTGATGTCCTCGGCGAGCATCGGCGCGAAGGAGCGGCTGTTGGCGTACCAGCGCGAGCTCCAGTTGCGATTCACCGCGAGGCGGAAGCCCACCGGATTGATTTTTTGACCCATCAGTCACCCACCGTGATGTAGATGTGGCACGTGTGCTTGAGGACGCGGTTGCCGCGTCCCTTGGCGCGCGCCTGGAAGCGCTTCAGGAACATGCCGCGCTCGACACAGATCGTCTTCACCTTGAGCGTGTCGATATCCGCGCCGTCGTTGTGCTCCGCGTTGGCGATCGCGGATTCGAGGAGCTTGCGGATCAGCACCGCACCCTTCTTCGGCGTATAGGCGAGGATGCTGATCGCCTGGTCGACGGGCTTACCGCGAATCATGTCGGCGACCAGCCTTCCCTTCTGGGCGGAAAGGCGTGCGCCGCGCAGGCTTGCTTTGGTTTCCATGAGGCGTTCCTATTTCTTCCCTGCCGGCGCCGCTGGCGCGGCGGCGGGCGCCGCCGCCGGCGCCGCCGCGGCGGGCGCTCCGGCTCCGGGTGGCCCGCGGCGATCGCCGCCGACGGCTTCCTCGGTCCGCTTGCCCACCGCTGAATGGCTCTTGAAGATGCGGGTCAGAGCGAACTCGCCGAGCTTGTGGCCCACCATGTTCTCGGTCACGTAGACCGGCATGTGCTGGCGGCCGTTGTGGACGGCGATGGTCAGGCCGACGAACTCCGGAACGATCGTGGAGCGCCGCGACCAGGTCTTGATCGGGCGTTTGTCGTTCCCCGCGCGCGCCTTGTCGACCTTCGCCATGAGGTGGTGGTCGACGAACGGGCCCTTCTTGATTGAACGAGCCATATCTATTTCACCCTTCTGTCGCGAACGATCATGACCTCGGTCCGCTTGTTCCGGCGGGTCTTGAATCCCTTGGTCTGCACGCCCCAAGGCGACACCGGCGGCTGCGCCGCCGCGGTGCGACCCTCGCCGCCGCCGTGTGGATGGTCGATCGGGTTCATGGCGACGCCGCGCACCGTCGGGCGTACGCCGCGCCAGCGCTTACGTCCCGCCTTGCCGATCGATTCAAGGTTGTGCTCGGCATTGCCGGCTTCGCCGATCGTGGCGCGGCAGTCGATGTGCACCTTGCGGATCTCGCCGGAGCGCAGGCGAAGCTGCGCGTAGGAGCCTTCGCGCGCCAGCAATTGCACATGTGCGCCGGCCGAGCGCGCGAGCTGCGCGCCCTTCCCGGGCAGCATCTCGACGCAATGCACTTCGGTGCCAATGGGAATATTGCGCAGGGGCAGCGTGTTGCCGGGCTTGATCGGCGCCTCCGGGCCCGACATCAGCTGCGTACCCACGGTGACGCCTTTCGGGGCGATCACGTAGCGGCGTTCGCCGTCCTTGTACAGAAGCAATGCGACGTGCGCGCTGCGGTTCGGGTCGTACTCGAGGCGCTCTACCGTCGCCGGCACGCCGTCCTTGTTGCGGCGGAAGTCGATCACGCGATAGTGATGCTTGTGGCCGCCACCCTTGTG
Organism: Burkholderiales bacterium; assembly: GCA_025929745.1. Taxonomy (GTDB): domain Bacteria; phylum Pseudomonadota; class Gammaproteobacteria; order Burkholderiales; family SG8-39; genus SCGC-AG-212-J23. The sequence goes on from JAICPQ010000086.1 coordinate 7,795, forward strand.
CCGCATGGTGATCGTGCCGTGATGGTTGCGGCCGTTCGTCTTGGACTGTTGGCGCGTAAGTGGCCAGTAAGGTTCACCCTTGTGCAGCTCGGGGTTGACGACCTTCACCAGTGCACGGCGCCCGGGCGAGGTGGGTTTGACTTTTACGAGAGGCATGTCTTACTCCGTGGCCGCAAAGTTGATTTCCTGGCCTTCGGCGAGACGGACGTAAGCTTTCTTCCAGCTGCGCTTGCGGCCGATGGTGCGGCCGAAGCGCCGCTCCTTGCCTTTGACGTTGGACACGGTGACCGAGTCCACCTTGGTCTTGAACATGAGCTCGACCGCGGCCTTGATCTCCGGTTTGGTGGCGTCGTCAGCGACGCGGAATACATACTGGCGGTTCTTGTCGGCGACAAAGGTGCTCTTCTCGGAGACCACCGGTGCGAGCACGACGTTCATCAGCTGATCGATGGCATATTTCTTCATTTCAGGAGCTCCTCGAGCTTCGCCACCGCCGCCTTGGTGAGCAGCACCTTTTCGGAGCGCACCAGCGCTACCGGGTTCGCGTTGCGCACCGCCATTACCTGCACGTGCTCGAGGTTGCGCGAAGAAAGCGCAAGGTTCTGGTCCACTTCCTCCGTGAGCACGAGAACCTCGTCCAAGCCCATCGCCTTGACCTTCTGGGCGAGAAGCTTGGTCTTAGGCGCGTCCACCTTGAATTCCTCGACCACGCGAATGCGGTCCTCCCGCGCAAGCTGCGACAGGATCGCCGCCATGCCGGCGCGGTACATCTTGCGGTTCACCTTCTGCGAGAAATTCTCGTCCGGCGAATTTGGAAAGATCTTGCCGCCGCCGCGCCATAGCGGGCTCGAGGTCATGCCGGCGCGCGCCCGACCCGTGCCCTTTTGCCGCCACGGCTTCTTCGTCGAATGGTTCACAGCGCCACGATCCTTTTGCGCACGCGAGCCGATGCGCGAGTTGGCCTGATAGGCGACGACCAGCTGGTGCACCAGCGACTCGTTGAAATCCCGCGCGAACACTTCGTCTTTCGCCTGCACGGTGATCGGCTTGTCGCCAAACATTTTCAGTTCCATGGCGTCTTAACCCTTCGCCGGCTGCTTCGCCGCCGGCTTCTCCGCGGGTTTCTCCACCTTGGCCGCTGGCTTCGGTGCCGCCGCGGCCTGGGGTTTCGCCTTCACCGGCGCCCTCTGTCCCTTGGCGGCGAGCTTCACGACCACGTCGCGTCCGCTCGAGCCGGGGACCGAGCCCTTCACGATCAGAAGCTGGCGCGTCTCGTCGATCCGCACGATCTCGAGATTTGGGATGGTGCGCCGCACGTTACCAAGATGGCCGGGCATGCGTTTGCCGGGGAATACGCGCGCCGGGCTCTGGTTCTGCCCTGTAGAGCCGGGCGTCTTGTGCGAGATCGAGTTGCCGTGGCTCGCGCGCTGCGAATGGAAATGGTGGCGCTTGATGACGCCGGCGAAGCCCTTGCCGATGGTAATGCCCTGCACGTCGACGAGTTGGCCGACCTTGAAGAGCTGCTGCACGGCGATCTTCGCGCCGGGCTTGAGCTCTCCGAGCTCCTCGGGCGTGGCGACGCGGAACTCCTTCAGCACGCGACCGGCCTCGACGGCGGCCTTTGCCAGGTGCCCGGCGAGCGCCTTGTTCACCCGCGTAGCGCGCCGCTTGCCGAACGCGATTTGCACGGCGGCATAGCCGTCCTTCTGCGCCGTCTTGATCTGCGTTACGCGGTTGTCGGAGACGTCGAGCACCGTGACCGGCAGCGTGCCGCCGTCGTCGGTGAAGATTCGCGTCATGCCGACCTTGCGGCCGACCAATCCAATCGTCATACCTTCCTCGTTTAATTGATCCCCGCTGTCGCGGAGACGCCGGCTGCAATTGGCCGGCCCATCACTTTGTACTACTGGACTTTGATCTCCACATCGACCCCGGCGGGCAGATCGAGCTTCATGAGCGCGTCGACCGTCTTGTCGGTGGGATCGATGATGTCCATCAGCCGCAAATGCGTGCGGATCTCGAGCTGGTCGCGGGAAGCCTTGTCGATGTGCGGCGAGCGCAGCAGGTCGAAGCGCTGCTTGCGCGTCGGCAGCGGCACCGGGCCGCGCACCACTGCACCCGTGCGCTTCGCCGTATCCACGATCTCAAGCGCGGACTGGTCGATCAGCCGATAGTCGAACGCCTTGAGGCGGATGCGGATTCGTTGGCTTTGCATTTTCCTTACTCGATGATCTTCGCAACCACGCCCGCGCCCACCGTCTTGCCGCCCTCGCGGATGGCGAAGCGAAGCCCCT
>JAICPQ010000210.1 GCA_025929745.1 Burkholderiales bacterium
TGGGGCAGCATGCCGCGAATCCTCTCGTCGAGGATCTTGACTTCGAGCTTCCTCATTTGCGCGGTGGCAGCCGGCCGGCGACCTGCTCGACCAGCTTGCGCGCGAGCTCGAGCTTCGAGCCGCGGCCGAGAGGATGCTCGCCCTGCGCGTCGTAGAGCGTGATGGCGCTATCGTCGCGCCCGAGCGCCTCTTGGGCGAGATTGCCGACGATCATGGGCAGCTTCTTCTTCGCCAGCTTCGCTCTTGCGTTCTGCGCCAGGTTCTCGCTCTCCGCGGCAAAGCCCACGCAGAACGGCGGCTTGGGCAGCGCCGCTACCCAGGCGAGGATATCCGGGTTTTCCTCGAGCTCCAGTGACAGGTGGCCGTTCGCTTTCTTGATCTTCTGCGCGGCCGGGTTCTTGACCCGGTAATCGGCGACCGCCGCCACCGAGATGAAGATGTCCGCGTGTTGCGCGTCGCGCTTCACCGCTTCGAACATGTCGCGTGCGGTGCGCACGTCAACCCGCGTTACACCCACTGGCGTGGGCAGCGCGACCGGACCGCTGATAAGCGTGACCTCAGCGCCGGCTTCGCGCGCCGCCCGCGCCACGGCGTAGCCCATCTTGCCGGAGCTGGTATTCGTGAGCACACGCACGGGATCAACCGGCTCCTCGGTCGGGCCCGCGGTCACCAGCACGCGCCGGCCCGCGAGCGCTTTCGGCTGAAAAAAAAACTGCACATCAGCGAGGATGTCCGCGGGCTCGGTCATGCGTCCCATGCCCATCTCGCCGCACGCCTGTCCGCCGGACGCCGGCCCGACGACGTGGACGCCATCAGCGCGCAGTGTTTCGACGTTGCGCGTAGTCGCGGCGTTCTGCCACATCTCCACATTCATTGCCGGCGCCACCATCAGCGGACAGCGTCTGGCGATGCAAAGCGTGGACAGTAGGTCGTCCGCGAGCCCGTGCGCCAGCTTAGCCATGAAGTCGGCCGACGCCGGCGCGATCAGGATGAGCTCCCGGTCGCGCGAGAGCTCGATATGGCCCATGGCGTCCTTCACCCGGTCGTCCCAGAGATCAGTCCATACCGGCTGCCCGGAAAGCGCCTGCATCGTCGCCGCGCCAACGAAGCGGCTTGCCGCCTCGGTCATCGCCACGCGCACCTCCGCCCCGGCCTTCACCAGGAGGCGCGTCAGCTCCGCCGCTTTGTAGGCCGCGATGCCGCCCGTGATGCCGAGAAGGATGCGCCTGCCGGTCAACGCCATCGACCCGAGCCTCGTTTAGGGGGAAACGATTCTAAGTGAAAGCCTTGGCCATGGCGATTTCGGACTGGCGCCCCGAGGATCGGCCGCGCGAGCGGCTGCTGACCGAGGGCGCGGAAAACCTGCCCAACGCGCACTTGTTGGCGGTCCTGCTGCGCACCGGCATGCGCGGCAAGAGCGCGGTTGACCTCGGCAGCGAGCTCCTCGAGCGGTTCGGCAGCATCTCGCGCCTGCTCTCGGCGGGCCCGCAGCTCCTGGAAATCAAGGGACTCGGCGCCGCGAAGACCGCGCAGTTCGCGGCCGCGATCGAACTCGCGCGACGCGCTATGGCGGAGGATTTGAAAGAGCGTAGCGCTCTGACTTCGCCGGGCGCGGTGCGCGATTACCTTCGCGTCGCGCTCGGCCACCGCCCGAATGAAGTCTTCGTATGCATCTGGCTCGACGCCCAGCACCGCGTCGTCGGTATCGAGCAAGCGTACCAAGGCTCGCTCACCCAGACGAGCGTCTACCCGCGCGAGATCGTCAAGAAGGCGCTCGCGCGCAACGCCGCGGCGGTGATCTTTGCCCACAACCATCCTTCCGGCGTAGCGCAGCCGAGCCAGGCCGACGAGCTCCTGACGCGGAGCCTGAAAGAGGCGCTTGCGCTCGTCGAGGTGAAGGTCCTCGATCATTTCGTCGTAGCGGGGAATCAGGCCGTCTCCTTCGCCGAGCGCGGATTGTTATAGTAGAATCAGCGCCTTTCGCGATTTCCGGAGCAGGAGTCCCATGTCCCGCGTCTGCCAGGTCACCGGCAAAAAGCCGATGAAGGGCCACTACGTCTCGCACGCCAACAACAAGACCATTCGCACCTTCGAGCCCAACCTTCACCACCGTCGCTTCTGGGTCGAAAGCCAGAACCGCTGGGTGCGGCTGCGCGTCTCCACGGCTGGCCTGCGTCGCATCGACAAGCTGGGCGTGGAGGCCGTGCTGGCCGAAATCAAAGCGAGAAAGAAGACCTGACCATGCGCGAGAAGATCAAGCTCGAATCGTCGGCCGGTACCGGCCACTTTTACACCACCACGAAAAACAAGCGCACCACGCCCGACAAGCTGGAGATCAAGAAATACGATCCCAAGGCGCGCAAGCACGTCATCTACAAAGAGACCAAGCTGAAATAAAAAAGCCCGCACCAGCGGGCTTTTTTGTTTGGTACGCCTTCCACCCCCGAGGGGCGAGGCTCTACACCGCCCTCAGGCAAGCCGGTTGCTAGGCCAACGCGTAGGACCGCAACCGCCGGGAGAAATCAACGAGCGGGGCGATGCCGCTCGCTTCTGCGCGCCGGCACCAGTCCTGGAGATGGCGCAGGAGCTGTTCCTTGGACGCGCTCGAGCGCTCCCAGAGCGCGAGCAGTTCGTTGCGCATCGCCACTAACGTCGCCAGCGCGCGCGAATTCTTGAGTGCCTCCGCCAGGCGGGTGCCTTCCGTTCCGGCGGCCGCCTGGCCGCGCAGAAGCGCGCGCTTGAGAGAATGCAGCACTTCCGCGTCGCGCGGCGACCACTTGCGCAGCCGCTCCAGCTCCTCGGCGTAAGTGCGGCGGAACGACTTCGCATAGCGAGAAAGCACGTCGTAACGGTTCGCAATGACTGCATGAAGCGTTTCGAGATCCACCGCGGCCTTCGGGTGCGCGAAGCGCGGCTTGGGCGCGAGGCGCTTCACCGTAGCGAGCCCCAGCGATTCGAGGATGCAGATGTACATCCAGCCGATGTCGAACTCGTACCACTTCGACGACAGCTTCGCCGAAGCAGCGAATGCGTGATGATTGTTGTGCAGTTCCTCGCCGCCGATGAGGATGCCCCACGGCACGATGTTGGTGCTTGCATCGGCCACGTCGTAGCTGCGGTAACCGAAGTAGTGGCCAATGCCGTTGATGACACCGGCGGCCCAGAACGGAATCCACGCGATTTGCGTGAGCCAAATCAGGAGGCCCGGTACCACCCCGAAAACGACGAGGTTCAGCGCAAGAAGCACAAACACGCCCCAGACGGAGTGCCGCGTATAGACGTTTCGCTCCATCCAATCGTCCGGCGTGCCATGGCCGTAACGCTCCATCGTCTCCTGGTTGTAGGCCTCCTTCACGTAAAGGAACACGCCGAGCCACAGCACGCGATTGATGCCGTGGACCTGCGGGCTGTGCGGATCGTCGGCGGTCTCGACTTTCGCGTGGTGTTTGCGATGGATGGCGGCCCATTCCTTCGTGACCATGCCGGTGGTGAGCCAAAGCCAGAAACGGAAGAAGTGCGAAACGAGCGGGTGCAGCTCGAGCGCGCGATGCGCCTGGCAGCGGTGCAGGTAGATCGTCACCGATGCGATCGTGATGTGCGTCAGCGCGAGCGCGACGGCGACATAACCCCACCATGGGAGGTCCAGCAAGCCAGAAAAGAACATCAAATTGGAGGGCCTATTGAGAGTTGTCGGGCGTCCGTCATTTTACGCGAATGCCAAGCCCCTTGGCGGGTGAATTTCTTTCAAAAACAGCCGCGAAGAAGCCGTCGGTGCCGTGCAGGTGGGGAAAAAGGCGCAGGCGCTCGCCGGTGTCGAGCCCGATGCGCTGGCTGTTGAAAAGTTCCGAACAGGAAAGCGGCGCGAATTCGGGGTGCTCGCGCTTGAAATCATCGGCCACGGCGTCATTCTCCTCTTGCAGGATGCTGCACGTTGCGTAAAGCAGCCGTCCGCCCTTTCTCACCAGGGGCGCGGCCGCCCGCAGGATAGCGCGCTGCTTGGCCGCGAGCTCGACGATCGCCTGAGGGCCGTGGCGCCATTTGAGATCTGGATTGCGCCGCAATGTGCCGAAACCGCTACACGGTGCATCGACGAGTACCCGATCGAGCTTGCCGGCGAGGCGGCGCGCCCGCGCGTCATCCTCGCCCAGGACGAGCGTATGCACATTAGTGACGCCCGCTCGCGCCGCGCGCGGCGCAAGCGCTGCCAGTCGCTTGGCCGATACATCGAGCGCATACACCCGGCCGGTGCCGCGCATCAGCATGGCCGCGGCAAGCGTCTTGCCGCCGGCCCCCGCGCAATAGTCGGCGATCATTTCGCCGCGGCGCGGGGCGAGCAGCCAGGCGAGAAGCTGACTGCCCTCGTCCTGGACTTCGACGAGTCCTTCGACGAAAAGCGGATGGCGCTGGATCGCCGGCTTCGTCGCAAGGCGCAGCCCAGCCGGGGAGTACGGCGTGCTCTGCGCGGCGATGCCATCCGCTTCAAGCCGCGCCGCGGCCTCGGCGCGCTCCACGCGCGCGAGATTCACGCGCAGATCGAGCGGCGCCGCGTTGAGCAGGCCCTGCGCTATGCGCATCGCCTCTTCGGCGCCGTGTTGCGCTTCAAGCTTCTGCCAGAGCCAATCCGGCAGGTCGGCGCGCACCGCGGCCGGCAACTCCTCGAGCTTGGCCGCGCGAATCGCGCCGAGAAGCTCGCGGGGAAACAAGTGCGCAAGTGAGCGCGCGGAGAACCCCTGCACGCGGAGGAGCGCCGCGGCGAGCAGCGCCGGCGGTTGCGCCGATCCCGCGGCGGCCTCGAGAGAGCGCTTGCGCCGTACGATTGCGAACA
>JAICPQ010000205.1 GCA_025929745.1 Burkholderiales bacterium
AAGCGATCATCGATGGCGTCTTCGCCGATGAAAGGACCAAGACCAAAGTGCGCCAGGCGGTGTTCGAGCACGCCGACTGGCTCGAGCTCGACCGCGGCACGCTGGGCCGCGAGCAGGCGATCGAGCGCGCGGCGAAGCGCAGCGGTATCGCAGCGGAGGACATCAAGCGCCTGCTGCATGCAGTCCCACCGTCGCTCGTCGTATTCCCGGACACCGTCGAGCTTCTCTACCGGCTGAAAGAAAAAGGCTATCCGCTCTACTGCCTCTCCAACATGCACTTCGCTTCGATCGAGTACCTGGAGCGAGAGCACACCTTTTGGGACGTTTTCCAGGGCCGCGTCATCTCGTGCCGGCTGCAGCTATGCAAGCCGGAAGCGGCGATCTATGAGCATCTCCTGCGCGAGTTCGGCCTGAAGGCGGAGCAGACGCTGTTCATCGACGACGTGCAAAAGAATCTGGATGCGGCGGCGAAGCACGGCATCCATACGCTGCGCTTCGAGAACGCGGCGCAATGCGAGCGCGATCTGCGCGCTCGAGGCCTGCTCTAGCCGCGCGCGAGTGCGTCGATTTTCTCGGCGCTCACCTTGAGCTTCGCCGCAGCGGCGCGGATCTCGTTCCAGGTCTCGTCGTCCACCGGAACGCCTTCGCGCTCGCGCTGGGCGCGGTATTCGCGCTCGGGCTCCCCCGCGATGCGTATGCGGTCGTGGCCGGGCGCTGCGCGCGAGTCGCGTAGCCAACCGAGGAAGCTCTTCGCATCTTTCTCGAAGCGCTCCCGCGTGCCCAAACGTTTCGCGTCGATCACGATCGAAAGCATGCCGTTCAGCACCCGCCGCTGCGTCTTGTTGTCGTAGTCGGTAACCCCGCCGCCGGTCAGCGCGCCGCCGAGCAGCTCGCATGCCACCGCGAGCCCATAGCCCTTGTGCTCGCCGAAGCAGCTCATTGCGCCAAGCGGCGCGGTGACGCCCCACCTGGGGTCGTCGGTTGGATTGCCGCGGTCGTCGATCAGCCAGCCGAGCGGAATCTTCGCGCGCTTGTTGTGGGCGACGCGAAGCTTCCCCTGCGCGACCGCGCTCGTCGCCATGTCGAGCACGAAGGGAGGCTCGTCGGGAAGCGGGATGCCGATGCAGACCGGATTGGTGCCGAAGCGCCGGTCCGCGCCCGCGAACGGCGCCACGCGCGCGAAGGACTGCACGTTCACAAAATGCATAGAGACCATGTCTTCGGCAACCGCCATCTCGGCCCAATGGCCGATACGCCCCAGGTGGTGCGAATTGCCGAGCGCGATGATGGCGACGCCGTGCGTTTTCGCGCGCTCGATCGCCATGCGTGTTGCCTGAAGGCCAATCGACTGGCCGTAGCCCGCGCCGCCGTCGAGCGCGAGGAGGCTCCCGCCGTCGAGCTTCACTTCCACCTTGCGATTCGGGTGCAGCCCGCCTTCGAGCAGCGCCTCGACGTAGCGCGGCATCATGCCAATGCCATGCGAGTCGTGGCCCACGAGGTTCGCGGTGACGAGGTTTTCCGCGACGAGCTTCGCCTCCGCGGAATCGCTGCCGCCCGCAAGGGCGATGGCCTCGATCGCCCTTGCGAGGTTACTTGCCTGAAAGATCATTCAGGCTTGATGTTTCCTTTCGCCACCACGCGCGTCCAGCGCTCAACCTCGCCCTTCATGAAAGCCGCGAACTCCTCCGGAGAGCTCGCGACGACATCGAAGCCGATCTGGTTCATGCGGGCGGAGACGTCGGGCGCGCGCAGCGCCTTGACCATCGCCTCGTTCAGACGCGCGACCACTTCGCGCGGCGTCTTCGCCGGCGCGGCCGCCGCCTGCCAGGATGTCACCACGAGGTCCGGCATGCCGGCTTCGCCGACCGCCGGTACTTCGGGCAGCTGCGCATGGCGTGCCTTGGCGGTGACCGCCAGCGCCTTCATGCGGTTGCCCTTGATGTAGTTCGTGACCGCACCAAGGTTCTGGAAGGAAAAGTCCACCTGGTTCCCCATGATGTCGGTCTGGCACGCGGCGCCGCCCTTGTAAGGGACGTGCACGGCGTCGGTGCCGGAGGCCTGCTTGAGCAGCTCCGCGGTGAGATGGTCTGAGGACCCCGTGCCGCTCGAGCAATACGAGAGCTTGCCGGGATTCTTCTTCATCGCTTCCACCAATTCCTTGAGAGAACCGGCGGCGAGCGTGGGCTTCGTGATGAGCACATTCGGCGTCGTCACGGCGAGCGTAATCGGCGCGAAGTCGCGCACCGGGTGATAGCGCAGGTCCTTGAAGAGCGCCGCGTTGATCGAGAACACGCCGATCGAACCGACGAGGATGGTGTGCCCGTCGGGGTCCGCTTTCGCCACGAACTCCGCCGCGATGGCGCCGTTTGCGCCGGGCCGGTTCTCCACGACGCCTGGCTGCCCGAGCAGGTCCTGGAACTTGGCGGCAATGGCGCGGCCGACGATGTCGGAAGAGCCGCCGGCGACGAACGGAATGATCACCCGGATCGGCTTCGACGGGAACGATTGCGCCGCCGCTTGAGCGGCCGCGGCGCAGAGGACGATCGATAGGAGTAGGCGGTTCATCGCGAAAGTCTACTTGATCTAGAATCGCCTTCCCCCATGGCGCGCAAGAAACCCGAGGACCTTCGCTCGTACCGCTGGTACGGCGTCGACGACCTGCGATCTTTCGGGCACCGCTCGCGCACCGCGCAGATGGGCTACGACCGTAGCGACTACGCCGGCAAGCCGGTGATCGCGATCATCAACACCTGGTCCGACATCAACACCTGCCACACGCACTTCAAGCAGCGCGTCGAGGAAGTGAAGCGCGGCGTGTGGCAGGCGGGCGGCTTTCCGGTGGAAATGCCGGCGATGTCCCTCGCCGAGCCGATGCAGAAACCCACCACCATGATGTACCGCAACTTCCTCGCCATGGAAACCGAGGAACTCTTGCGGTCCTACCCGGCCGACGGAGCGGTGCTGATGGGCGGCTGCGACAAGACCACACCCGCGCTCATCATGGGCGCGATCAGCATGAACCTGCCGTCCATCTACGTGCCCGCGGGTCCGATGCTCTCGGGCCACTGGCGCGAAACCACGCTCGGCTCCGGCTCGGACAGCTGGAAGTACTGGGCCGAGCTGCGCGCCGGCACCATCACGCAGAAGGATTGGAACGAAATCGAGGACAGCATCGCCCGCTCGCCCGGCACCTGCATGACGATGGGCACCGCAGCAACCATGATGTCTCTCGCCGAGAGCCTTGGCTTCTGCCTCCCCGGCGCGGCGTCGATCCCGGCGCCCGATTCCAACCACGCCAAGATGGCGACGCTCTCCGGCAAGCGCATCGTCGACATGGTGTGGGAGGACCTCAAGCCGCGCGACTTCCTCACGCGCGATTCGTTCGACAACGCCGCCGTTACCCTGATGGCCATGGGCGGCTCCACCAACGCCCTCATCCACCTCGTCGCCATGGCGGGGCGCGCGGGTATTAAATTTCCGCTCGAGCGCTTCAATGAGTTCTCGGCCAAGGTACCGCTCCTCGCGAACGTGCGTCCTTCGGGCGACAAGTACCTGATGGAGGACTTCTACTATGCAGGCGGGTTGCGCGCCCTGCTGAACGAATTACGCGATCTGCTCGACCTGAACTCCAGGACCGTCAACGGCAAGACTCTCGGCGAGAACCTCCAAGGCGCGAAAATCTACAACCCCGAGGTCATCCGTCCGCGCTCCAATCCCTTGAAGGCCTCCGGCGGCCTGGTCGTGCTGCGCGGCAACCTCGCGCCGAACGGGGCCGTGATCAAGGCGGCGGCAACGAGCATCCACAAGCACGTCGGCAAAGCCGTCGTGTTCGATGACTACAACGACATGGCCGCGCGCATCGATCGCGACGACCTGGATGTTGATTCGAATTCGGTGCTTGTCCTGCGTAATGCCGGCCCGCTCGGCGGACCGGGAATGCCGGAGTGGGGCATGCTGCCGGTGCCGAAGAAGCTCCTGAAGCAGGGCGTGCGCGATATGGTGCGCATCTCCGACGCGCGGATGAGCGGCACGAGCTACGGCTGCTGCGTGCTGCATGTGGCGCCCGAATCCTATGTCGGCGGCCCGCTCGCATTCGTGCGCACCGGCGACCTGATCGAGCTCGATGTCGAGCGGCGCGAGCTCAACCTGAAGATTTCCGAGGAAGAGCTCGCGAAACGCAAGGCGGCCTGGAAGCAGCCGCCGCGCAAGTTCGAGCGCAGCTATGGCGCGATTTTCTCGCGGCATGTGAAGCAGGCCGACGAGGGCTGCGATTTCGATTTCCTGGAAGGCACCACGCCGGTCGCCGAACCCGAAATCCACTGAGGAGGACAGCATGAGAATCCTGGTCGCGGCACTGCTCGCCGTCTTCGCCGGCGCGGCCGGCGCACAGCCCTACCCCAACAAGCCGATCCGCATTGTCGTACCGTACGCGGCCGGCGGCACTTCCGACATCCTGGCGCGCCAGATCGGGCCGAAGCTCACCGACGCCTGGGGACAGCCGGTGGTGGTCGAAAACAAGCCCGGCGCGAACGGCAACGTCGGCGCCGACTTCGTCGCGAAAAGCGCGCCCGACGGCTATACGCTGCTGCTCACTGACCTCGGCGGTTTGGTGATCAGCGCGAGCGTCTATCCGAAGCTGCCGTTCAACCCTGCGAAGGATTTCTCGCCGGTGGTCATGGTGTCGTACTCGCCGCACGTGCTCGCGGTGAATCCGGATGTGCAGGTGAAAGACGTGAAGGAGCTCGTCGCGATGGCGAAGGCGCATCCCGGCAAGCTCAATTTCGCGATCTCCGGCATCGGCGGCGCGCCGCATCTCGCCGGCATCGAGTTCGCGCAGCGCTTGGGCCTCGATTGGACTTACATCCCGTACAAGGGCGGCGCCGATGCCATCACCGGCGTCGTGGGACGCCAGGCGCACGTGCTCTTCAACGGCATGCTCGCGACCTGGCCGCACGTCACCGGCGGCAGGCTGAG
>JAICPQ010000158.1 GCA_025929745.1 Burkholderiales bacterium
ATCAACGACTACCACGGCCAGCGGGGGCGCCGGCGGCGCCTTACCGGCGGCGCTGAAACACCGCCGGAGGCGATTTCGTGTGGATGTCGTCCACCCAGCGGACTTCCTCGGGTTTCTCGGCCACTGGTAGATCCGGCAGGTTGACGACCACGGGCTCCTGGCCGCTGCGACACAGCACGCAGGAAAGCGGCTCGGTGTCGCTCGCATTGATCTCCTGGTGCGGCACGTAGGGTGGGACGTAGATGAAGTCGCCGGGTCCGGCCTCGGCTACGAACTCGAGCTTGTCTCCCCAGCGCATGCGCGCCTTCCCGCTTACCACGTAGATCACGCTTTCGACCGGTCCATGGTGATGCGCGCCGGTCTTCGCCTTGGGATGAATGACGACCGTCCCGGCCCAGAGCTTCTCGGCGCCGGCGCGAGCATGCGTAATTGCCGCGGCGCGGTTCATTCCTGGTGTCTGCGGCGTGTTGATGTCGAGCTCGTTGGAATGCACCACTCGCACGCCGTCGAATTTCCACTTCACGCTTTTGTCCATGAGTCCCTCAGCGTTACGGTGCGGTTGAATGTGCGTCCCTCGTAGTCGGGGACGAAGTAGCCGTGGCGCTCGAACTGGTAGGTCTGGCGCGAGGCGTGCTCGCGCAAGCTAGGCTCCACCTGAGCGTCGACGGTCTTGCGCGAATCCGGATTGATGTCGTCGAGGAAGTCGCGGTCCTTGCCCGGCTCGGGCACCTTGAACAGGCGGTCGTAGAGATGGACCTTGACGGCGTGCGCGTGTCGTGCGCTCACCCAATGGATGTTGCCTTTGACTTTGTACTTGTCCGCGCCCGACGAACCTGAGCGCGAATCGGGATGGTAGGTGCAATGCACCACCCCGTCTTTCATGCCGGTGCACTTCACCACGTAGCCGAACCGGAGCCGCACCTCGTTGCCCGGGAAGAGCCGGAAGAAGCCTTTAGGCGGCTTGTCCTGGTAATCCTCGCGCTCGATCCAGAGCTCGCGCGAGAACGGCACCGCGCGCTTGCCGAGGAGCGGCTTTTGCGGATGGTTGGGCACTTCCACGTGCTCTTCCTTGCCCTCCGGGTAGTTGTCGATGACGAGCTTCACCGGGTCGAGCACCGCCATGCGCCGCGCCGCGACGTCGTTCAGGTGCTCGCGCATGCAGTCTTCGAGAATCGTGAAGTCGATGACCTGGTGCGCCTTGGCGACGCCGATGCGCTCCGCGAAGATGCGAAAGCCCTCCGGCGTGTAGCCGCGGCGCCGTGCACCGGCGAGCGTGGGCATGCGCGGGTCGTCCCAGCCGTCGACATGGCCTTCGTCGACGAGCTGAATCAGACGACGCTTGCTCAAGACCACGTAGGTGAGGTTGAGGCGCGCGAATTCGATCTGCTTGGAAAGCGGAGGCTGAAGGAAGCCGAGCTCCGCCACGCGCTGGTTGAACCAGTCGTAGAGCGGACGGTGATCCTCGAATTCGAGCGTGCACAGCGAGTGCGTAATGCCCTCTATGCAGTCGGAAAGGCCGTGCGCCCAGTCATAGGTTGGGTAAATGCACCACCGGTCGCCGGTGCGGTGGTGATGTGCATGGCGAATGCGGTACATCACAGGGTCGCGCAGGTTGATATTGGGCGAGCGCATGTCGATCTTCGCGCGCAGCACATGCGTGCCGTCCTTAAACTTGTCAGCGCGCATGTCGCGAAAGAGCTCGAGGTTGTCCTCGACGCCGCGCTTGCGCCACGGCGAGTCGCGCCCGGGCTCGGTGAGCGTCCCGCGGTTGGCGCGGATCTCCTCCGCGCTCTGGCTGTCGACGTAGGCGTGGCCGGCCGTAATGAGTCCCTCGGCGAATTCGCACAGTCTTTCGAAGTAATCCGAAGCGTAAAGATCGTTCTCACCCCAATCGAAGCCGAGCCACTTCACCCCGTCCTTGATCGAATCAACGTACGCCTGCTCTTCTTTCTCGGGATTCGTGTCGTCGAAGCGCAGGTTGCAGCGCCCGCCGTACTGCTGCGCAAGCCCGAAGTTGAGGCAGATGGACTTCACATGCCCGAAGTGCAGATGACCATTGGGCTCGGGCGGAAAGCGCGTCAGCACCGTCTTGTAGGTGCCGGCACCGAGGTCCGCGTCGATGATCTGGCGGATGAAGTTCGAGCTGGAGGGGACGCGATCCATCGGAAGAGACTGAAAAGCCGCCGAATTTTATCAGCCGGGCTTCGACCCAAATTCCGGTCCAGGTGTGGCAGGGGGCCACGGCGTCGTGCAGAGAAAATCACCGCGCACGACGCCAAGGCGGCAAATCCCACTGACGACCCCAGAGCGTTTGGGCTATCCTTCAACCACTTACCTGGGCCAGTCGACCCGGGAGTTTAATAAGGGAGGACCCCCCGATGAAACGAGTTTCCTTCGCGGTACTGGCAGTCCTGGCCGGCCTCTATGGCTGTGCCACCACCGATTCGCAGGACACCACGGCGGCCGACAGCACCAGCCCGAGCGCCACGCCGGGCGCCGCTTCTTCGCCAAGCATGGGTAGCGCGCGCTCCGCCGGCGTAAAGCCCGGTGCGGCGCAGCCGCCCGTCGGCAGGGCCGGAAGCGGCGCTGCGGCGGGAGCGGACATGAAGCGCAGCGTCTACTTTGAGTACGACCAGTACGACGTGAAGCCCGAGTTCCGGCCGCTTGTCGAGACCCATGCGCGTTGGCTGAAGGCCAATCCGCAGGCCCGCCTCACGGTCGAGGGCAACACCGACGAGCGTGGCAGCCGCGAGTACAACGTTGCGCTCGGACAGCGCCGCGCGGAAGCCGTCACGAAAATGATGGTCCTGATGGGCGCGCGTCCCGAGCAAATCGAGTCGGTGAGCTGGGGCGAGGAGCGGCCGCGTTCCGGCGGTCACGACGAGAAGTCCTGGTCGGAGAACCGGCGCAGCGATTTCCTCCAGAAATAGCCGCAGCCGGCAGCGGAAAATCGGGGTCTTAGGACCCCGATTTTTTTTGCATTAGTCGTGCTCGAAGGTCCACCGCCGAGACGCGGATCAGCCGGAAAGGCCCAGTAGCCGTGCCGGGTTCTTGCGCACCATAAGGTCGATGTCGTCGTCCGAGATGCCCTCGCGCTTCATGGCGGCGATGGCGGCCTCGATGCCGTCGGGATGCGTCATGTTGCCGCTCTGACCGAGGTCGGAGGAAACGATCAGGCTCTTCGCGCCGATCTCCTTCACCGCCTGCGCGACGTGCTTTGCGTTGATCTGCGTCCAGTGCGTGAGGAAGGCAAGCGGGGCGTTCGGACCGGCGAGGAACTGAAGGAAGCACACCTCGATCACCGCGCCCATATCCGCGACCTGTTTGGCCTGCGCCATGGTGAGGCCGGGCACGTTGGTGAGGCCATGCGTAATCAGCATGTTCTTCACGCCCAGGTCGCGCCCGCGGCGTACCACGGCGATGATCTCCTCGGGATGGACGTGCCCGGTCGCGAGGACCAAGTTCTCGCGCGCGATGATTTTCAGGATCGCCTCCATCTCCGGCGTGACGTTGCCGCCGGGGGCAACCACGAGGCCGCGCGCGTCGGGCTTGGCAAGCGTCTTCACATGCTTGTCGGACTCGAAGGTCGGCAGCCATACAACCTTCCCGCGGCTGCCATACACCCGGTGCATCCACTCGACCGCGTCCGGATTCACGCCGCCGACGGCCTTGTTGAGCACGATGCCGCCGAAGACCTCGATGCCCGGCACTACCTTCATGACGAGCGCGGCCCGGCTCGCCGTTTCGCTGATATGGTTCTTGAGGAGAATCCCCCGCATTCCTTTCGCCTTCGCGAGCTGGGCGATGTCGATGTCGTCCATGTTGCGGCCGAACACATCGGGGTGCGAATGGACATGCATGTCGATGACGCCGGCGGCCGGGCTGATTTTTGGCGGCGGCGGCGGAAAGCCAGCCTGGGCCAAAGCTCCAGTCGCGGCGAGGGCAAGCAAGAAGGCGAGCGCAGATTTCATTGGGGTCTCCTCCCTTGGTTCCAATGGATCATAGCGCAACAAATAGGAACAACGACCCATCAGGCGGGTTGCTACACCGAGTCTGGGCGTAATGTCGCTCGCATACGGTTACGCCACCATGGGCACCCGTCTCCTACCTCGCGACATGAACGAGCTTTACGCGCACGCGCTCGTGGTCGAGCGCGAGGCGACCCAGCGTTTCGCCGAGCTCGAGCGCTACATGCGCGAAGCAGGACTTCATCATATCGCCGACGAGTTCGAGAGCATCGGGCGCGAGGAGCGCGAGCAATACGAGGTGCTCGCGATCGGCACGGCGGGGCGCGAGCTGCCGAAGGTCTCGCCGTGGGAATACGCCGCGCACTTCCTCGGTCCCGAGGCCAACGTGGTGCGCACGCCGCGCAACGCGCGCGAGGCACTCGCGCTCGCCATCGCGACCGAGCGGCGCACGCTGAACTTCTACGTCGACGTCGCCGAGCATACCGACGACGACACGATGTGCGCCTTCGCCGCCCAGATGGCCGCCGACGAGGGCCGTCACGTCGCGCGCCTCGAGCGGCTGCTCGTGCGTGAGCCTGAGAACAACGTGCTGCCGCTGAAGACCTAGAAGCTGCGCCCCTGCCCAGCGGACTGCAGCAGGCGCCCCTGCGAAGCGGACTGGAGCAGGCGCTCGGTCTGCGCGACGATTTCCGAGGCGGTGGCGCTGTCGTAGAAAAGCCCGCCGTTCTTGGCCGCGATGCGCACGCGGGTCGCTCGCGCGCTGATCGGCTCGACCTCGATCTCGATGGTGCGCTTTGCGCTGCGCGCGTAGAGCACTTCGCCGCCTTCGAACGTGTCGGTTGACTCGAAGCCGATGCCCATCTGCTCGAGCGCAGCAAGCGAAGCTTGCTTCACGGCGGGCGCGGGCGCAGTGAAGGTGCGGTAAGCGACACCGTCGATTCCGTAGCGCAGCGCGGTGCCGGCCCCTGTACCGAGCAGCGACATGGCGAGCGGCTCGCATCCGGCGACAAGCAGAAGAGCCAGCGACAGGATCGTGCGCGTCACAGTCGCACGTTGAGCGTCCGCGAAAGAACCTGCTATCCGCTCCGCTAGTCCCAGAGGTCCACGCGCTCGCCGCGGCTCTTCATGCGCTCGGCCTTCGCCTGCAGGAAGCGCTGGAACGACGGCTCGCGCGCGTAGGCGCCGCTCGACACGTAGTCGAGCGCGCCCGCGAGGTGGAACGGCCGCAGGTAGGCCTCGGCGCGGAAAACCTCGCGGCCGCGTGCGTCGAAGAGCACGAGCGTCGGGACGTACCCGACACGGAGCTCGTTGGCCCACGCCGAAGCGAGCGCGCGGCGACCGTCGGGCAGGACAAGCGCCTCGCGCGAGGCCGCGTCCAGCCGGTAGAAGTCGAAGCGCGCGGTCTGCTCGAGAATTTCCTGTCGTTTGAACGCTACTGCGTGCAGTTCGTCGCATTGCGCGCAGGAGGGCGTCTCGAAAAGCACCGCGAGCGGTTTTGCGCCAGCGCCGCGACGCAGGTCATAGGGCGGCGCCTTGAAAAACGGCTGCGCGTTCAAGGTCGGGCTTGCCGGGGCGCGTGATCGGTGGTGAGGCACCGTCCCGGCGGCGCGATCGAGCGCAGCGTCGAAGTCGTGCGGCTGGTAGTAGCCGTTCAAGCGGAGCGCGACCTTGCCGCGCTCGTCGAGAAAGAGGATCGTCGGCGTGAACTGCACCTTGAGCCGCGCGGCAAGCTGCTTTTCGGTGGTGACCGTACCGTCGGTCCACGTCACCTCGCGGTCGCCCCAGATATTCAGCGCGAGCGCCACGAAGTGCTGTTGCGTTTTCTTGGCGATCCCGGCCTGCCGGAAATTAACCTCCATGAGCCGCCTGCAATACGGGCAGCCATCCTGGCCGAAGTAGATGAGCACGCGCTTTTTCTGCGCCGCCGCTTCAGCCACGTCCTCGCGCAGATCGAGGAGCGATTCGGTAAACCATGCAGGCGGCTCCTGCGCCAGGGCGGCGGTGCTGAAAAGCGCGAGGAAGAGCAGGGCTCGCATACGGCCAGTATAGTAAGACGATGCTTCGGGTGTTCTGGCTGTTCGCCGCGCGGCGCGCCCGCGGCCGCATGGTCCTGTCTGCGGTCGGTATCGCCCTCGGCGTGGCGCTCGGTTATGGCGTGCACCTCGTCAACCGGGCAGCGGTCAGCGACGTGGCGGCCGCGGTGCGCTCGCTTGCGGGCGAAGCGGACCTCGAGGTGCGCGGCGCGCGGACTGGTTTTTCCGAGAGCCTTTACCCGCAAATTGCGCGTTTGCCTGGCGTGGCGCTGGCGAGCCCGGCGATCGAGCTTGATGCCGGCGTTGCAGGTACGGAGCGCACGTTGCGCATTACCGGCATCGATATTCTGCGCGTTGCGCAGCTCCAGCCGCGGCTCGTGCTCGAGGATCGCTACGAGCTCCTTGCACCCGATCGCGTCTTCCTATCCACGGCGGCGGCCGACGCGCTCGGCCTCAAGGAAGGGGAGCAGCTCGTGCTCGTGGCCGGCCCTGCCGAGCGCACCTTCCGGATCGCCGGGGTTCTCGGTTCGCTGCGCGGGGTCGCCGCGCTCACCGATATCGCGACTGCGCAATGGCGCTTCGACAGGATTGGGCAGCTCAACCGCATCGACGTGCGCCTGCAGCCGGGTGTTGCTCG
>JAICPQ010000208.1 GCA_025929745.1 Burkholderiales bacterium
ATGCGAGTGCTACCGCATCGTGCGCGCCGAGCTCGACCGGGTCTTCGCCGCCTGATCCGTTCGGCGCATTAGCCGCACGGACTAAGGCTTGCGCGAGCCGCATCAACCGTCGTGCGGCATCCTTTCGCGAATGAGAATCTGCGTGTTGGGGCTCGGATACGTCGGCGCCGTATCCGCGGGATGCCTTGCGAAAGACGGACACGAAGTGATCGGCGTCGATCCGGAGCGCACCAAGGTCGACCTCATCAACGCCGGGCGCTCGCCGATCATCGAGAAGGACATCGGCGCCATCATCCAGGAGCAAGTCGGGGCGGGGCGGCTCTCGGCGACGACGGAACTCTCGCATGCCGTGCGGCACACCGACCTCGCGCTCGTCTGCGTGGGCACGCCAAGCCTGCCGAACGGCGGCATCGACCTGCGCTTCGTGCGGCGCGTGTGCGAACAGATCGGTCAGGCGATCCAGACGCACGCCGGCGCGCCGGTCATCGTCATGCGCAGCACGATGCTGCCCGGCACCATGCGTGAGGTCGTCATTCCTCTTCTGGAAAAGTCTTCGGGAAAGCGCGCCGGCGAAGAATTCGGAGTGTGCATCAACCCCGAGTTCCTGCGCGAGGGCACGGCGGTGCACGACTACTACCACCCGCCGAAGACCGTGATCGGCGAGGTGAACCGCGCGAGCGGCGACCTGCTTGCCGCGCTGTACGCAAGCATGCCCGGGCCGATGATCCGTACCGACATCGAGACCGCGGAGATGGTCAAGTACGCCGACAACTGCTGGCACGCGCTGAAGGTGGGCTTCGCCAACGAGGTGGGCAACCTGTGCAAGGCGCTCGCGGTCGACGCGCATCGCGTGATGGACATTTTCTGCCAGGACCAGAAGCTCAACCTCTCGCCGTATTACCTCAAGCCTGGCTTCGCGTTCGGCGGCTCGTGCCTGCCGAAGGATTTGCGCGCGCTTCTCTACAAGGCGAAGACGCTCGACGTCACGCTGCCCATCCTTTCCTCGGTGCTGCCGTCCAACCAGCTGCAGATCGAGCGCGGCGTGCAGGCCGTAGTGGAGAAGGGACACAAAGCGATCGGCATCCTCGGCATCAGCTTCAAGGCCGGCACCGACGATCTGCGCGAAAGTCCGATGGTCGAGCTGACCGAGCGCCTGCTCGGCAAGGGCTACGACGTAAGGGTGTACGACCGCAACGTGAGCCTCGCCTCGATTCACGGCGCGAACCGCGATTACATCCTGCACAAGATCCCGCATCTCGCGCGCCTCATGGTGCCGTCGATCAACGACGTGCTCTCGCACGCGAAGACCATCGTGATCGGCAATGCGGCGCCCGAGTTCGCCGAAGTGCCGCGCAAGATCCGCCAGGGCCAGACCGTGATCGACTTCGTGCGGGTATCGAAGTCGCGCAGCGTGGCCGGCGTGTACGAAGGGCTATGCTGGTAGCGCTCCGCCCGGACAACATCTTCGGTTTCGTCGCAAGGCGCTTCACCCCGCGCACCATCTTCATGGAGATCGGCGCCGCCGGTTATGAGCTTGCGCTGCGCGCGGCCGGCTACGTCGAGCGCGTGTATTCGATCAACGTCTCTGGCGAGCTTTTTCGGAACGTGCTCGTGCCGTGCAACCTGCGGCTGGTTTTCTGCGACGGCGTGCACATCCCCGTGCCGGCGGCTGCCATCGACCTCGCCTGGGGCGGGGACTTCCTCGACCACCTGCATCCCGGGGAGGCGCGCGAGCATCTGGCGGCCGTACAGCGCGGCCTCGTCGCCGGCGGCGAATATCTCTGCAGCTCCTCGAATCCGGGCCGCGTGCGCGCCTTGCTCCTCGAGGTTGGCTTTGCCCGCGTCGCCTGCTACGTCGGCGCGCTGCGCATGCCATGGCCGATCGCCGCGCGCTTTCCCGCGAAACTGGTGCGTCTCTCGGCCATCCGCGCGTGACTCGGCGCGTCCTCATTCTGGTGGAAAACCTGCCGAGCCCGTTCGACCGGCGCGTCTGGCAGGAAGCGCTCGCGCTCCGCGACGCGGGCTATGCGGTCTCCATCATCTGCCCCACCGGGCGCGGCTACGAGAAGGGCTACGAGGTCATCGAAGGCGTCCACATCTGGCGCTACTCCCTTCCAACCGAAGGCGCCGGCGCGTTGGGCTATGCCGTGGAGTACAGCGTTGCCCTCGTCAAAGCGTTCTACCTCAGCCTCAAAGTCGCATTCGCGCGCGGTTTCGACGTCGTGCACGCGTGCAACCCGCCCGATCTCTTCTTCCTCATCGGCGCCTTCTACAAGCTCTTCGGCAGGAAATTCCTCTTCGACCACCACGATGCGAACCCTGAGCTTTACGAAGCGAAGTTCGGCCGGCGGGACCTCTTCTGGAAGCTGATGTGCTGGCTTGAGCGCATGACGTTCCGCATCGCCGACGTATCGCTTGCCACCAACGAGTCGTATCGCCGCATCGCGGTCGAGCGCGGCGGCATGGCGCCCGAGCGTGTCCATGTGGTGAGGAGCGGTCCGAGCCTGGAGCGCATGCGCCTCGCCGCGCCGGACGAGAAGCTGAAGAAGGGCAAGAAGTACCTGATCGGCTACGTCGGAGTAATGGGGCGGCAGGAGGGCATCGATCTCCTGCTGCAGGCGGCGAAAACTCTCGTCTTCGATCTGGGCCGAAGGGACGTGCAATTCGGCCTCGTGGGTGGCGGCACGTCGCTCGAGGAGATGCGCGAGCTCGCGCGCGAGCTCGGCCTTGGCGATTACGTGACCTTCACCGGGCGGGTGCCCGATGCCCAAATGCTGGCGATGCTCAACACCGCCGACATCTGCGTGAACCCGGACGTGGCGAACCCGATGAACGACATCTCCACCATGAACAAGGTGATGGAGTACATGGCGCTCGGCAAACCGATGGTGCAGTTCGATCTGACCGAGGGCCGCTATTCGGCGCAGGAGGCCTCGCTCTACGCCCGGGGCAACGACCCATCCGATTTCGCCGCGAAGATCGCCGAGCTCATCGACGACCCGCAGAAGCGCGCACGCATGGGCGCCTTCGGCCGCCGCCGCGTGCAGGAAGCGCTCGAGTGGCGCTACGAGGTGCCGAAGCTCCTCGCCGCGTACGCGACGCTCTTCGCCGATCGTCCTTACCGGGTGTCCGCGACGTGAGACTTCTGGCCGTGCAATTCGCGATCAGCATCGCGCTCGTGCTTCTCGCGCTCGCCGCCGTCGAGGCTTATCTGCGCCTGACGATTCCGGGCTCCTCGCGCGAATCGATCTACGAGTACACGCTTTCCACCAAGCGCTACAAGGTGATGAAGCCGAACGCGATGGTGGTCGCCTGGGGCAAGGAGCTGCGCACGAACGAGCTCGGCTTCCGCGACGCGACGCCGCGCCTCGCGCCCAAGCGCCCCGGCGAGTTCCGCATCGTGGTGCTGGGCGACTCGTTCACGGTGGCGGCGGGCGTCGACTTCTCGCGCATCTACACCACGCTGCTCGAGCAGCGCCTCAAGGAAAAGCACCCGGGCGCGCGCGTCATCAACCTCGCCGTCGGCGGCTACAACGTCGTGCAATACGCGGCAGTCCTCGAGGAGGTCGCGCTCGGGCTGGAACCCGACATGGTGGTGGTCGCGCTGTACCCGGAGAACGATTTCAGCATGGACACGTACGAGGAGAACTTCCGCATCGCCTCGGGCGACACCGCCGCGGCCGACGTTCCCTGGGTGCAGAGTCTTTACACGTATCGCGCCTACCTTGGCAAGGTCGTGAACCGGCTTGGCCGGAAGGAGGCGCCAAAGGCGGACAGGAGCAAAGGCTGGGACGAGAACATCGGCGCCCTGCGCGCGATCGCCCGCACCACCGAAGAGCATGGGCTGCCGCTCGCCGTCATCGCGCTGCCGAGCACCTGGGCGCTCGCCTCGCAGCGGCCCGTTTTCCAGCGCGTCGAGGCCGAGTGCGCGCGCCTTCCTAACGCGCGCTGCTTCATGCTCCTCGAGCCGCTCATCGCCTCGGGCATCGACGAGGCGTCGCTGCGCCTGAATGCGCTCGATGCGCACCCGAACGAGAAATACAACGCGTTTGTCGCCGAAGCGCTCGCCCCTTTCGTCGCCGGGTTCCTGAACTGATGCGCATCCTCACCGTGACCAACATGTGGCCCTCGGCCTCGCGGCCGCACTGGGGCGTGTTCGTGAAGTCCCAGGTCGAATCGCTCGTCGCCGCGGGCATCGCCAACACGCTGTACGAGATCGAGGGCTGGAAGAGCGCCGGGGAATACTTCAAGGCAGCGCACCGCATCCCGAGCCTCGCGCGGCAATGCCGCGCCGATCTGGTGCACGCGCACTTCGGCTATTCCGGCGCCGCCGCCATGGGCGTCGACGTGCCGCTCGTGGTGAGCTTCTGCGGCAACGACCTCCTCGGCCGTCCCGACGGCTCGGGCGCCATCACGCTCAAGAGCCGCGCGCTCGTTCACCTCTCGCGCCGCGCCGCACGCCGCGCCGACGCGTCGATCGTGAAGAGCGAGGAGATGCGCCGCGTGATCGCCGACGTGCCGGGGGTGCATGTCATTCCCAACGGAGTGGATATCTCCAGTGTCAAACCGCAAGATCGGACGCTGGCGCGCCGCGCCCTGGGCTGGCGCGAGGATGGTCTGGTGCTGCTCTTCCCGGCGAGCAAGGACGAGCCGCGCAAGAACTTTCCGCTCGCGCAGGCCGTGGAGCGCAAGCTGCGTGCGCGCGGCATGGACGTGCGCCTGGAGCAGCTCTTCGGAAGACCCCACGCCACGATCATTCAGGGGATGAACGCGGCGGACGTGCTTCTGCTGCCCTCGCTGCACGAGGGCTCGCCCAACGCGGTAAAGGAGGCGATGGCCTGCGGCCTGCCGGTGGTGGCTGCGCCGGTCGGCGATTGCCCCGAACTTCTGCGCGACTGTCAGCC
>JAICPQ010000204.1 GCA_025929745.1 Burkholderiales bacterium
CTCGCGCAGCTGCACCAGCTGCGCGGCCGCGTCGGGCGCTCGCACCACCAGGCCTATGCCTACCTGCTTACGCCCGGCGAGGACGCGCTCGGCGCGCAGGCGAAGAAGCGCCTCGAAGCGATCCAGATGATGGAAGAGCTCGGCTCGGGCTTCTACCTCGCGATGCACGACCTCGAGATCCGCGGCGCCGGCGAGATCCTCGGCGAGGAGCAGTCCGGCGAGATCCAGGAGGTCGGCTTCTCGCTCTACGCGCGCATGCTCGAGCGTGCGGTGCGGCGCCTGAAAGCGGGCAAGGACGCGGACGTGCAGGACGCGATCGACGTCTCGACCGAAGTCAATCTGCACGTGCCCGCCCTGCTACCCGCGACGTACTGCAGCGACGTGCAGGAGCGCCTCTCGCTCTACAAGCGGCTCGCGGATACGGAGACGCGCGAGCAGCTCGACTTATTGCGCGAGGAGCTGGTCGACCGGTTTGGCGAGCTGCCCGAGCCGGCGCGCGCGCTGCTCGAGTGCCATCGCGTGCGCATCGCCGCGCGAGCGCTCGGCGTGGCGCGCATCGACGCCACGCACGAGTCGGTGCAGCTCCAATTCGTGAAGAATCCGCCGATCGACGGCGCGAAAGTCATCGATTTCATCCGCAAGAAAGGCCGCGCAGCCAAGCTCGCCGGCCCGGAAAAGCTGCGCGTCGAAGCCAAGATGCCCGCGTGGCAGGAACGCGCGCAGGCGGTGAAGGACATCCTGCAGCAGCTGGCCGCGTGAACCTGGTGGTCCAGGGGCCCGGCCTCAACGAGGGGGACCTCGAGGCGCTTGCGCTTCTCGCCAAGCCGGCGCAGATTCAGCCGGTGGCGCCCGGCGCGTACCGCCTGACGCGCGCGATGCGCAACGAAGGGATCGCGCCCCTGTGCGAAGCGCGCCGCATCGACCATGCCTGGATGCCCGAAGGTCGCCGCTTCGCCGACCTCAGGCTCCTGGCGATGGACATGGACTCCACGCTCATCACCATCGAGTGCATTGACGAGCTCGGTGATTTCGCCGGCAAGAAAGCCGAGATCGCCTCGATCACGGCGCAGGCGATGCGCGGTGAGATCGAATACCGCGAGAGCCTGCGCCGGCGCGTCGCCGCGCTGAAGGACCTCGATGAAAGCGCGCTTGCGCGCATCGACCGGGAGCGGCTCCGGCTGACCCCGGGCGCGGAAGCGCTGATCGCAGCGTGCAAGGAGCACCGCGTGCAGGTTCTCCTCGTCTCCGGTGGCTTCACCTTCTTTACCGAGCGCCTCAAGGCGCGCCTTGGCATCGACCACACGATCTCGAACGTCCTCGAGGTGAAAAACGGACGGCTCACCGGCGCTCTCATCGGCGAAATCGTCGACGCCGATGCCAAGGCGGACAAATTCCGCGAAGTCCTAAGTCAGCTGAAAGCCACGCGCGAGCAGAGCGTGGCGATCGGCGACGGCGCGAACGACCTCAAGATGATGAAGGAGGCGGGCATCTCGGTCGCCTTCCGCGCGAAGCCGGTGGTGCGCGCGCGGGCGACGTGCGCGCTCAACTGGAGCGGCCTCGACGGCGTCTTGAATCTGTTCGAGTGATTTAGGCGGGATTCACCGGCAGGCCGGCGCGGCGCCAGCCTTCGATGCCCGACTGCAGATTCGCGACCTGCGTATACCCCGCCTGGAAAAGCGCGTGCGCCGCCCTCGGTCCGAGGTTGCTTCCCTCACCGCAGTACACGACGATCGGCTGGGTCTTCGCCACTTCCATGCTGGCGAGGCGCGCCGCGAGAACTTCGACCGGGATCATCACGGCGCCCGGCAGATTCGTACGCGGTGCTTCACGCACGTCGATGACGAGCGCGCCGGCGTCGATGAGCGCGATCGCCTCCGCAAGCGAGACGTGCGTAACCTTGTATCCGTGGGTGTCTCCCGGCCGGCCCGCGTACCAGAGGACAGCGAGCAAGACGAGCGAGCACGCGAAGCTAGCTCTCCAGTTTCGCCCGATGGCAAGTGCTTGCATGGATCCTCCCTTAGCTCGGTGTGATGAAGCGGGAAACGACGGAATCGATGAGCTCGGAATACGCGCGCCAGTCTGCGGGACGCTCATAAACCTCTTGAACGCCGGCGGCGAGCGCACGCTCGCGCGCGGCCGGCGGCAGCTCCGGCACCACCGCAACCACGGGAATACCGCGCGAGTGGAGTTGTTTCACGTCGGCGAGCGCGCCGGCGCCGACGAAAGCGAGGGCCGCGCGCTCGGTTTTCAGGCGCTCGAGCGCGGCGCGGACGTCCGGAGCGCCGACTACGCGGACGTTCGGCGTTTTCAGAAGCGCGGCGCACATCAGCGCCGCCTCAGCGCCCTCTTCGATCACCAGAACTCCGATCGGCTGCATGGAGAGTCACGATAGGCGAGCGCAGGCGACGCGCCTATCGGGAGAACTTCAGGATTTGCCAGAACTACCTCTTCGGGCGCTTTTTCAGCTCGTCGATCGCCTGGTTCGCGCGGCGCATCGCCTCTTCGCCGATCTGATCGAGCAGGGCGCCGTACTTAACCGTCGCTCCGCACGCGCTGCAGCGGACATCGCTCTCAGGACGAAGCGGCCCCGGCGCGAGCGGCGCGAACTCGGTGGCGGCGCAGCGCTCGCAGGAAGCGACGATTTCGCCAATCCGGATGTCCATGGCCCTGCTCGAAAGAGTCAGGGAATGTTAGGACGGCGCGCAAGGCGCGGACAGGGACTACTTGGCCGCGATCACCATGATCTCGACGAGCGCGCGCGGGTCGGCGAGCTTGGCCTCGATGCAGGCGCGCGCCGGCAGGTTCTTTGCATCCACCCAGGCGGTCCAGACTTCGTTCATGGGCGCGCGGTTTCGGATGTCGGTCACCCAGATCGTCGCCGATAGAACCTTGGACTTGTTCGATCCGCACTTGGCGAGAAGGCGGTCGATCTCGTCGAGAACCTGCTTGGTCTGGCCCTTGACGTCCTGGTCCAGGTTCTTCGCCACGACGCCGGCGAGGTACACCGTATCGCCGTGCTGCACTGCGTTGGAAAGAATGCTGGTGGGGTCGTGGCGGGTGATGGTCATGGTCATGCGTCTCCTTTGGCAGTTTTCTCGATCTTGCGGTCTCCGCGCTTCGCAGCTTGTATGGCATCGGGCTCGAGGGCTTCAGCCGCGCGGTTCAGGCGGATGAATACGCCCCACGCCGCCAATAGCAATGCGGCGACTACACCGATGCTCGCTACGTACGGCAGGTATTCGGGTGCATCGTGGCTCATCCGGAACGCGAGCACCAGGGTCTCGATGGAAAGAGCCACGACCAGCACCACCATGAACCGCGACAGGAAGCGTCGCACGCGCGTCGGCGCGCTCATCTGCGCCTGCCGGTGGACTTCCTCTTCGAGGATCATCTGCCCGAGCTCGAGCGCCGCCACGGCCACGGTGACCGGCCGGGAATAGGCGGTGGATGAAGTTCACTGGAGCGCCTCGCGGTTATAGCCGGCGACCTGCTTGTACCGCTCGGACAAGGCGCGCAGTTCCGCCTCGCTGATCACCGACTCGATGCGATCGAACGGCCGGTCGCCGGTGCGCTCGTAGACCTCGCGCAGGATGGCGTCGGGGGGATTGCGACGGTTTTCGAGCACGACCTTGGACGTCGGCGCCAGGCGCTCGCCTTCGTAGCGTTTCAGGGCGTCGCCGCCCTGCGCAAGGCAGTGCGCCAGGGCGGCTGCGTCGAGGATCGCCTGCCCGGCGCCGTTCGACCCGCGCGGCACCATCGGATGCGCCGCATCGCCGAGAAGCGTGACGCGGCCAAAGCTCCAGGCGGGCAGCGGATCCTTGTCGACCATCGGATACTCGAGCACAAGGTCCGCGGCGCGCAGGAAGGCCGGCACGTCGAGCCAGTCGAAGCGCCAGGTCTCGGCGTCCTTGATGAAGTCTTCGACGCGCGCGACGCGGTTCCAGTCCCACCGCTTGTACTGCGGCGTCTCGATCTCCCAAAGCCAGTTCACGAGCTGCCGGCCCTCGCCATCCACCTTGTTCCGGATCGGGTAGTGCACGAGTTTCCCGGTCGCAAGCCAGCCTGCGCGCAGCATGGTCGCGCCCGAAAGGATCGGCTTCCAGCGCGTCACCCCGCGCCACATGTTGACGCCGCTATAGCGCGGCTCGCCTTCGTCCGGATAGAGCTGCCGGCGCACCACCGAATGGATGCCGTCGCAACCCACCGCGATCTTTCCCTCCACCGCAGCGCGATCGCGGAAATTCAACCGGACACGGTGCTCGTCCTGCTCAAACCCCAGGCAATGCCAGCCGAGCTGCAGCCGTTCGGCACCGAGGCGCTCCTTTACCGCGGCGAGGAGCACGGCCTGGAGATCACCGCGATGAATGGAAAACTGCGGCCAGGCATAGCCAGCGCGGCGACCAAGAGGCTCGCGATAGATGAGCTGGCCGAACCGGTTGAAGAACGCGGCCTCCTGCGTCCCCACCGCGACCTTGGCAAGCGCGGGCTCCAGGCCGAGCTCGCCGAGCACCTGCGTAGCGTGCGGCAGTAGATTGATGCCGACGCCCACCGCCTTGATCTCGGGCGCCGACTCGAAGATGCGGCACGCGATGCCGCGGCGCTGGAGCGCGAGCGCAAGCGTGAGACCGCCGATGCCCGCGCCGACGATGAGGATGTCATTCATGCGAAGCGCTTGGCTTCCTTAGCCGCGATACGCGACCCATGTGGCGGGCGATCCTCAGGAAGACCACACCGACCGCGGCGACCGAAGCGAGCATGCGCACGCCGTCGTACAAACCGGGCGACTCCACGCCTGCGACGCGCAGCGCGACTTCCAGAGCGTAGTACGCTCCCCAGACGATAACCAACGTGGTCAGCGAAACGGGCGCGTTCAGGCAGGAGAAGTCGACGAGGAAGTTGCGTGCCGGATCGACCCGGCAGTTGCGCAGGCAGTATCCGATTCCCACACTGCCGCACACGACCACGAAGCCGAGCTCGACCAG
>JAICPQ010000231.1 GCA_025929745.1 Burkholderiales bacterium
ATCGACAAGTCGGACGCCGACGCGTGGGAGTTCCCGCGCGGCACGCGCGCCTGGAAGGAATTCAGCCGCGACGGCAAACTCGTCGAGACGCGCGTGATCGAGCGCCTCGCCGACGGCTCGTGGAGCTATCTCACGTACGCGTGGAACGACGCCGGCACGCGCGCGACGCTCGCGCCCGAAGAAGGCATTCCCGAGCGCGGCATTCCGTCGCGCGTCGATTGCCTCGCGTGCCACGAAGGCGCAGCGGTACCGATCCTCGGCTACAGCGCGGTACAGCTTGAGGCGAAGCTAGCGCCGGCGCTCGGTTATCTCCACGGCAACTGCGGCCACTGCCACAACGACGCGGCGCTTCCAGCGCTTGATCTTTCGCTTCAGCAGAAAACAGACGCCAAGGCGAGCGCGGTGCGCACCTATGCCTCGCTCATCGGCCGTTCGAGCCGGTTCGTGCCGCACGGCGCAGCCAATCCCCAGCGCGTCGATGTTCTGGTCGCGCGCATGAAGTCGAACGACCCGCTCACGCGCATGCCGCCCCTCGGCGTATCGATCGTCGACGCCGAGGGCGTAGCGCTTATCAGCCGCTGGATTCAACAACCCAAGGAGGAGGCACCATGACGCGATTCCCGTTCTACCTTGCGCTCGCCGGCGCGATGCTCAGCACCGCGGTGGCCCGGCAGGCCGACGCCGAAGAGAAGGTGGCGAGGGGCAAATACCTCGTGACAACTTCAGGTTGCCACGATTGCCACACGCCGTGGAAAGTGGGCCCGAAGGGTCCCGAGCCCGACATGAGTCGCGCGCTTTCGGGTCACCCTGCGGACGTCAATCTGCCGCCCGCGCCGAAGGCGAGCGGACCGTGGATCGTGTCCGCTTCCGCGACCAACACTGCCTGGTCTGGTCCGTGGGGCGTGAGCTTCACCGCGAACCTCACGCCTGACGCGGAAACGGGATTGGGCAAGTGGAGCTTCAAGAACTTCAAGGACACGATCCGTACCGGCCGCCACATGGGACGCGGCCGGCCGATCCTGCCGCCGATGCCGATCCCGATGTACAAGAACTTTTCGGATGCCGATCTCGAAGCGATCTTCTCGTACCTGCAGACGATTCCGGCGATCACGAACAAGGTGCCGGAACCGCTGCCGCCGAGCGAGGTCGCCGGCAAGTGAGCGCCCGACGGCGGATCGCAGTCGTGGGAGCCACCGGCGCGCAGGGCGGCGGCCTTGCGCGCGCCATCCTCGGCGACCCGGCGAGCGCGTATTCGGTGCGCGCGCTCGTGCGCGATCCGCATTGCGAAAAAGCAAAAGTGCTCGCTCGCGCCGGCGCCGAAGTGGTGCGCGCCGACATCGACGACGAGGCGAGCGTCATGCGAGGCCTGCAAGGCGCGTACGGCGCATTTTTCGTCACGTTCTACTGGGCGCACAGGTCTCCCGAGCGCGAGAAAGCGCAGATCGCCTCCATGGCGCGCGCCGCGCGTGCGGCGAAGCTCAAGCACGTCATCTGGTCGACGCTCGAAGACTCGCGCGACTTCATACCGCTCGACGACGCGCGCATGCCCATCCTCAAGGGTGGCTACAAGGTGCCGCATTACGACGCGAAAGGCGAATCGAACCGCCTCTTCGCCGGCGTGCCGACGACCTTCCTGCTCGCCTCGGCGTACTGGGAGAACCTGATCAATTTCGGCATGGGCCCGAAGCGGGGCGCCGACGGGCGCCTTGCGGTCGGCTTCCCGACCGGCGACAAGAAAATTCCTTGGATCGGCGCCGAGGACATCGGCCGCTGCGCGTACGGCATCTTCAAAGCCGGTCGCTCGATGATCGGCAGAACCATCGGCGTCTCTGGCGAGCATCTTTCCGGGCGTGAGCTCGCGACGAGCCTTTCGCGCGCCCTCGGCGAGCCGGTCGATTACATCGCGCTCAAGCCCGAGCAGTACCGCGCGCTCGGTTTTCCGGGCGCCGACGATCTCGGCAACATGTGGCAGTTCAAGCGCGACTTCAACGAGCGCTATCGCACGGTGCGCGACGTCAACGCCGCGCGCGAGCTCAACCCTTCACTGCAGCGCTTCGACGACTGGCTGCGCGACAACGCACGCCGGATTCCGCTCTAGGGATGGAACGGCAGAACAACGAAAAACGCGGCGAGCCCGATCGCGGGGCGCAGCCAGCCGATCTCGCCAAGGTCGAGCCGGTTGCGTCCTTGCGCGATGGCGAGGAACGGGATGTGCGAGGTCACCGCGGCGAAGCGCGGCCAGTCGGGGTTGCGCGCCTTTCTGCGCTCCATCGACAAGGTACCGACCAGGGCGAGTACGAGGAATCCGCCGAAGAACACGATGCCCTTCGTATCGCCACGCGCCAATATGTGCGCCGCCGCCCAAAGCATTACGCCCCACATGATCGGGTGGCGTGTGATCCGGATCACGCCGCGCGCTGGGTCCTCGCTTTTGAGCAGCTTGTCCGCGCCTACCATCGTCGGATTGCGCCAGTAGCCGCAGGCGATGAGCACGAAGGCGAGCGGCATCAGCACGAACGCGATTTCTCTTAGCCCTGAGAACAGCGGCCCCTGCGGGGCCCGTGCGTACGCCCAGATCATCCAGACAAGCGTTACGCCGGCAACAACCGAATACACGCCGCGATACGGCCACTCGCCCATCGCATTGATGAGCGCCGGGCGCAAAGGCGTGCCGCTGACGAAGTGGGTTCCCAGGAACACCACCGTCGCAACGACGAGCATCTCCATACCTTGTCCCCTTTAGAGGGTCATGCTAGCGCTTTGCCGACGATCTCGGCCACGTCCTTGGAGAGCTTCTCCGAATCCCGGATGCGCTCGAGCTCTTTTCTTGCGCGCGCCTGACGCGCACTGTCGAACTTGCGCCAGCGATCGAAGGCGCGCGCCATGCGCGCCGCGACCTGAGGATTGATCGCATTCAGCGCGATCACTGCATCGGCAAGCAAGGCATAGCCGCCGCCGTCGGCGCCGTGGAAGCGCACGTGGTTGGCCGCGAAGGTGCGAATGAGCGCGTAGACGCGGTTCGGCACCTTGAGATCGAACGCCGGATGCTTGAGAAGCTTTCGTACGGTGTCGAGCGTCGTCGGCAGGCGCGAGCCCGCCTGGACCGAGAGCCACTTGTCGGCGACGAGCGGCTCGTCTTTCCAGCGCGCGTAGAACTCGGCGAGCGCGGGATCGCGCTCGGGCACATCGAGGTTCGCGAGCACCGCGAGCGCCGCCATGGCGTCGGTCATGTTGTCGGCGCGCTGAAATTGCTCATAGGCGAGCTTCGAGTTGCCGAGTTCGCCAAGGTAGTTAAGCGCAAGGTTGCGCAGCGTGCGCCGGCCGATGGATTTCGCGTCGGGCGAGTAGGGGCCTTTCGATTCGAGGCGCTTGTAGATCTCCCGCCATTCGTTCTCCATGGCTTGCGCGAGCGCACGGCGCAGCGCGTTGCGCGACTCGTGCAGGCGATCCGGATCGACCACCGCGACCTGCTCGGCGAGAAAGCTCTCCGCCGGAAGGCTCAGCGCCTCGGCGACGAAAGCTGGGTCCGGATCGCGCAGCACGGCGCGCGCAGCTTCCACGAAGGCGGGCGAAGGCTTGCCGTGCTGCTCGAGGATGATGTTCGCGGCGAGGCGCTGGCCCGCTTCCCAGCGGTTGAACGGATCGTCGTCGCGCGCGAGGAGATGGAGGAGGTCGGCCTCGGTATACGGGTAATCGAGGGTCACCGGGGCTGAGAACCCGCGCAGCAGCGACGGCACGGGTTTTTCTTTTACGCGGAACTCGAAGCGCTCTTCCGGTTTGCGGACCGACAGCACGGACTCGTGCTCTCCGATCTTCACGGCGAACGGAATATGGAACGGCGGGTTCATCGACTGCTTGACCCGCAGGGTGAACACGCCGTCTTCATACGTGCCGCTGGCGTCGAGGACCGGCGTGCCGGCGACGTCGTACCAGCGCCTGAACTGCGAAAGGTCGACGCGCGAGG
>JAICPQ010000048.1 GCA_025929745.1 Burkholderiales bacterium
AAGATCGGCCACAACCAGATGCTCGCTGCCGATGTGACGAGCGGCGAAATCCGCCGCTTTCTCACCGGCCCGGCGGGTGCGGAAATTACCGGCGTCGCGCTTTCGCCGGACAACACGACGCTCTTCATCAACGTCCAGCACCCGGGCGAGACCGCGAGCGAGCGCAGCGATCCGGCGAACCCGCGGGCCGTCTCCAACTGGCCCGACCAGCGGCCCGATGGGCGGCCGCGTTCCGCGACGCTCGCCATACGCCGCGAGGATGGCAGACCGATCGGCACATGAAGCGCTATTACGTGCTTGCCGGCGCCGGCTACGCAGCAGGGATGACGCTCTCTTCCGCAGGCGAGCTGACCGCCGCGCTAATCGTGCTCGGCGCGACATTGCCCGCGGCCATCGCGCTCTTCTGGGCTCACAATCGGCGTCGCGCCTGATCCATGCACTATGGACCTGATCCTGTGGCGCACCGCCGAGGCCGAGGAGAACTCGCACGATCTCGAGCGCAAGCTGACCGCGAAGGGTAAGAAGCAGTGCGAGCGCGTCGCCGGTTGGCTGGATCAGCGCCTGCCGGCGCGCTTCGCGGTGCTCTCCAGCCCCGCGCTGCGCGCGCAGCAGACCGCGCAATCGCTCGGCATTCCAGTGAAACCGGAGAAGTCGCTTGCGCCCGGCGCGGCGGCCGCGCAAATCCTCGCGACGGCGGGCTGGCCTGCATATAAAGGCCTGGTTGTCGTGGTGGCGCATCAACCGGACCTGAGTAGTGTGCTCGCGCAGCTTTTTCCCGGAACCACGACGTACTGGTCGGTGAAAAAGGGCGGTCTCTGGTGGCTCACCAATCGCGTGCGCAAGGAGGAGGTGCAGGTCGTAGTGCGCGCGGTCATATCGCCCGATCTGCTGTAACAAGACCGAAGAAGAAAATCGCGCGCACGCAATGCGTGTGCGGCCCGATGCACCGTGTTGTGCTTCGCAGCGCCTGAAGCAAGGCGTCGAAGTCCAGCATCGGAATCGCGTCCAACACGAGATCGGCCGGCGTAACTGCATAGAACCCCGCCGTTTACAACTGGCCGGATTAGCAGCCGCTCGGCAACCCTCGCGTCCACCGCGAAAACGACACTCTCTTCAGCGGGCGAGCTGGCCGCCGCCCTTAGCGTCCTTGGAGCGAGGCTGCCTGCAGCCCATCGCACTCTTCCGGGTTCACGAGCGGCGCAGGGCTTCGTAGTCCTCGAGGGCCGCGTTCACGACGCGCTCCGCATGCTCGGGGCCGTAAACCTCCTGCACGGTGATCTGCGCCGGCGTACCGGGCACGAGCTTGTAAGTCGTGAAGTAGTGCTGCAGACGCTCGACGAGGATGGGCGGCAGCTCGGCGACGTCCTTGAGCGCGCCCCAGACGAAATCGGCCTCCAGCACCGCGATCACCTTGTCGTCGGCCTCGCCGCGGTCGAGGAGCTGCAAGCCGCCCACCACGCGCGCGGGGACGATGATCTCGGAGCGCTGGATGGGGCGTTCCGAGATGACGCAGATGTCGAGCGGGTCGCCGTCGCCGCGGTCCGCTCCCGGGCAAAGCGCGGCGATGCGCTCGCCGCAATAGGTCCGCGGGACGAACCCGTATAGCGACGGCGGCTGTGACGATGTGCGTTGCGGACGGTCGACGCGCAGATAGCCGCTCGCTTTGTCGACCTCGTATTTGATGAGGTCGTAGGGCGTGATCTCGATGTACGCGTTGACCCGCAACGGCGGCTCGCGGCCCGCGTCCAGTCCGTGCCACGGGTGCGGGCGATATTGCGCGAACTTCACAGGTACAACGCGATGCCGACGGCCGTCGCCGCCGCCCACACCGCGCCGATCGTGAGCCAGCTGACTTTCGGCAGGGCGGCGACCTGCTCGCGCGCCTGCATCCTGCACTCCGCGAGTACGGTCGACGGCACGAAGCGGATGGCGAGCGCCACCGCGAGCGGGATGAAGATGAGATCGTCGACGAAGCCGAAGACAGGGATCGCGTCCGGCACGAAGTCCACCGGGGTCACTGCGTAAGCAACGAAACCGGCGACGATGAGCTTCGCGTACCAGGGGGTGTGGGGATGTCTTGCGGCGAGGTACAGCGCATAGAGCTCGGTTTTCACGAGGCCGCACGATAGCGCAGCCGCATCTCGCGCGCCAAGGATTGTTCGCGCACGAAGCGTGTCCCGCCGAGCCAGAGCTCGTCGCGCTTGAGCCGAGCCGGTTCGCCATGGCTCGCGTAGCCGCCGGCGAGCACGATGCGGCCCGCGCGGATCTCCGCGGCGTCGAGGAGCGGAAGGAATTGCGCGGGCCACGCGGCGAGCACGCGATCTCCCGCTGGCACGAGATCGATCGCGTTCCAGATCGTCCACCAGCGTCCGCGCCACGCCCGCAAGCCGCGCGACGCCGCTCCGCGCTGCGCGAAGACGCGGATGACGTGTATCGCGCCTTCGATCCACGGATGCGCCAGACCGTCGATGCTATTGGTGAGCACCGAGATCGCGACCTCTTCGCGCGGCATCACCGCGGTGCGCGTGATGTAACCCTGCAGACCGCCCGAGTGACCGAACCATGCTATGCCGCGCACGCGCCCGCTCATGACGCCGAGTCCGTAATAGCGCTCGATGCTGGAATGCGGGTCGCGCCAGCGCCCGCGCGTCATCGCGCGCCGGCTCGCTACGGAAAGGAAACTATTCCGTGCGGCCGGATCGAGCTGCGCGTAGAAGCGCACGAGGTCCGCCGCAGTGGCGACGAAGCCGCCCGCCGGCGCGATCGCATGCGTGTCGAAGTCGCCGGGGATGACGCGCCGCCCGGCCGGCAGCTTGGCGGTATGGCCGGGGGTGAAGAGCACGCGCTTGCCGCGCGGCATGTCCGGCGTGGTCTCTCTCAGCCCGGCCGCGCCGATGATCTCGCGCGCGATCCAATCTCGATAAGGCTCGCCGGTCACGGCCTCGATCACGAGGCCGAGGAGCGCATAGCCATGATTCGAGTACTTGAAGCGCCGCTTGCGCGCGAGGATGGGCGGGTTCTTCAATTGCGCGCGCAGTTCCTCCGCGCTGACGAAGGGCCGGCGGTCGACGAACTGCCCCGCATCCGGCCCATCGCGCACGACGCCCGCGCGGTGACCGAGAAGCTCCGCGAGCGTCGCGCCCGCAAGCGCGCGGTGCAGGCCGCGGACGTGGCGCCCGACGGGATCTTTGATCCGCAGCTGGCCGCGCTCCACGAGCTTCATGATCCCCGCGGCGGTGAAGCTCTTGGAGTGCGAGGCGACCCGAAAGCGATGGCGCGGCGTCAGCGGGCCGAACGCCTGCTCGTGGACCAGCTCGCCGCGATACGCGACTGCGATGACGCAGCCCGGCTGCTCATGCAGGCGCACCTGGAATTCAAGCCAGCGGGGTATGTAGTCCAGCGCGGCGTCGAGCCAGGCCGGCATCAGTCGTCAATGAGTCGCTTGCCGAGGCTCACCGACTCGTCTTCGACGTAGCCGAGACGGCGGTAGAACTCCATCGCGTCATGATTCGAGTGGCGCACGAGGAGGCTGATCTTCGGGCAGCCGCGCCGCTCGAGCGCCGCTTCGACGTGCTGCATGAGCGCGCGGCCGTAGCCGCGGCCCCGGAACGCGGGCGCAACGGCGAGGTAGTTCACCCAGCCGCGATGTCCCTCGTAGCCGGCCATCACGCTGGCAACGATCCCGTCTTCGGCTTCGCCGACGAGGAAAAGCTCGGGTTGGACCGCGAGCTTGCGCGCGATGTCCCGGCGCGGATCGTTCCACGGCCGCGTGAGCTTGCACGCCTCCCACAGAGCCACCACCGCCGACTCGTCCTGAGGCTCGAATGCCCGGATCTTCAACCGACGTAGTTCTCCGCGAGGGTCAGCGCCTTCGCCTTGGAATTCACGACGTAATCGAGTTCGGAGAGCTGGAGCCGGTGCTGGAATGGCGTGCCGTCGTGGAAGCGGTGGAGCATTGATGTCATCCACCAGGAGAAGTGCTCGGCGCGCCACACTCTCTTGAGCGCGGTGGCCGAATAGCCTTTCAGCGCCTGCTCGTCTTTCGACTTGAAGTACTGGACCAACGCAGATGAAAGGACGCGGACGTCATTGACCGCCAGATTCAGGCCTTTCGCGCCGGTCGGCGGAACGATGTGCGCGGCGTCGCCGGCGAGGAAAAGCCGCCCATAGCGCATGGGCTCGACCACGAAGCTGCGCATCGCGATGATGCCGCGCTGGAAAATGCGGCCTTCGTCGAGCTTCCAGCCCTCGGCGTTCGCGAGGCGCGCGTGCAGCTCGTCCCAGATGCGCGCGTCGGGCCAGGCCTTCAGGTCGTCCTGCGGATCACACTGGAAGTACAGGCGCTGGATCTGCGGCGAGCGCGTGCTGACGAGCGCGAAGCCGCGCTCGTGGTGCGCATAGATCAGCTCCGCGGTGGACGGCGGCGCCTCGACGAGAATGCCGAACCAGCCGAATGGATAGCTGCGTGCAAATTCCTGGCGATGTCGTGACGGGATTGAGGGGCGCGAGACGCCGTGGAAGCCGTCGCAGCCGGCCACGAACTGCGCTTCGATTTCGTGGACCTTGCCTTCGCGGTGGAAGCGCACTTGGGGCGCGGGTGAGTCGAGGTCGTAGAGCGCCGCGTGCTTCACCTCGAAAAGAATCTTGCCGCCCGCGTCGAGGCGGACTTTCACCAGGTCCTTGATGACCTCGTGCTGCGCATAGACCGTGATCGCACGGCCGGTGAGCTCGGTGAGCGCAATGCGATGACTGCGGCCTGCGAAGCGTAGGATGATGCCTTCGTGCACGAAGCCCTCGCGCTGCAGGCGCTCGCCGACGCGGCTGTCGACGAGAAGATCGACCGTTCCCTGCTCCAGCACGCCGGCGCGGATCGTGGCTTCGATTTCCTGGCGGCTGCGCGTTTCGATCACGACCGAGTCGACGCCGCCGAGATGCAGCAGGTGCGAGAGAAGAAGACCGGCCGGCCCTGCGCCGACGATAACGACTTGCGTTTTCATGCGAGGCTCGCCACCACAATGTAGCGCGCGAGCCGTCCCGCCGCCATGAACGCGAGCACCGCCGCCCAGTGCATGCGCAGCCAGCCCGCGGCGACGCAAAGTGCGTCGCCCAGCACGGGTAGCCACGCAAGCGCGGTCGCGGCCGCTCCGTAGCGGCGCAGCCACTCGATCGCTCTCGCGCTCACGTTGCGCGGCGGGATG
Source organism: Burkholderiales bacterium (assembly GCA_025929745.1). Taxonomy (GTDB): domain Bacteria; phylum Pseudomonadota; class Gammaproteobacteria; order Burkholderiales; family SG8-39; genus SCGC-AG-212-J23. The sequence goes on from JAICPQ010000048.1 coordinate 5,199, forward strand.
AGGCGCCCGATTCCGTAGCTTGTCATGCCGCCCGCGGTATTGCCGACCGTGGCGACGGCGACCGCGACGGCGGCGCGATCCGGATAAACGTGGACGTACGCAAAGAGCGACGCTTCGGAGGGCAGCGGCACGAGCGTCGCAGCGGCGAAGCTCAGCGCGAACAGGGTGGCGAGTTCCGCCATGCTAAATTGCGCCGGCTTTGACCAAGGGCTATCTCCAGAAGATCCTTAAGGCGCGGGTCTACGACGTGGCGAGCGAGACGCCGCTCGACCCGGCGCCGCTGCTTTCGCGCCGTCTCGGCAACCGGCTCCTCATCAAGCGCGAGGATCTGCAGTCGATATTCTCATTCAAGCTGCGGGGCGCCTACAACAAAATGGCGGGGTTGCCCCGCCAGCGTCTGGCACGCGGCGTGATCGCGGCGAGCGCGGGCAATCACGCGCAAGGGGTGGCGCTCGCTGCGCAGCGGCTACGCTGTCGCGCGGTGATCGTGATGCCCGTTACCACGCCGCGCATCAAGGTCGACGCGGTCGCCGCGCGCGGCGCGCACGTCGTGCTCCATGGCGACTCCTATGCCGAGGCGTACAGGAAGGCCCTCGAGATCAAGTCGAAGCGCCGGCTCACGTTTGTCCATCCCTACGATGATCGGGACGTGATCGCCGGCCAAGGCACGATCGGCATGGAAATCCTGCGGCAGCATCCCCAGCCGATCGACGTGGTGTTCGTGCCGGTGGGCGGCGGCGGTCTCATTTCCGGCATCGCCGCGTATATCAAGAACGTCAACCCGACGGTCCGCATCGTCGGGGTCGAGCCGGTGGACGCCGCCGCGATGGCGCGCTCGCTGAAAGCGGGGAAGCGCGTGAAGCTCGACCACGTCGGGCTTTTTGCCGACGGCGTGGCGGTGAAGGAGGTTGGACGTGAAACCTTCCGCCTGTGCAAGGCGCTGGTCGACGAGATGGTGCTCGCCGATACCGACGAGATGTGCGCGGCAATCAAGGATGTATTCGAAGACACGCGCGTGGTGCTCGAACCCGCCGGCGCGCTCGCCATAGCGGGCGCGAAAGCCTGGGTGGAAAAACATGGCGCCAAAAGGAAAACCCTGGTTGCGGTGGCCTCGGGTGCGAATACGAATTTCGACCGCCTGCGTTTCATCGCCGAGGAGGCCGAGCTCGGCGAGCACCGCGAGGCGATCCTCGCGGTGACCATCCCGGAACGGCCCGGCAGCTTTCGTAAATTCTGCTCGCTGCTCGGAGCGCGTAACGTTACCGAGTTCAACTACCGAATCGCCGATTCGCGGGAGGCGCACATTTTCGTTGGTATCGAGGTGGCCGGCCGCGGCGAGACCGCGCGCATCGTGCGCAATCTGCGCCGACATGGGCTAACCACGCTCGATCTCTCGGATAACGAGATGGCGAAGCTGCATACGCGCCACATGGTGGGCGGCCGCGCGCCTTTCGCCCGCAATGAGCTTCTCTACCGTTTTGAGTTCCCGGAACGGCCCGGGGCTCTCATGCGTTTCCTGGACAGCATGCGAAGCGACTGGAACATCAGCCTCTTTCACTATCGCAACCAGGGCGCCGACTACGGCCGCGTGCTGGTCGGTATTCAGGTGCCGCGCAACGAGCTCGGTGCGTTCCGCACGTTTCTCAAGAAACTCGGCTATCCATACGCCGAAGAAACGCGCAATCCGGCGTACAAACTCTTTCTGCTCTGATGGCCGGCCGCGCTCCGTTCCTCCCCGAGAAGATTTCGCGCTACGTCCACGATCATTCGGTGCGCGAGCCGGAGATCCTGCGCGAGCTGCGCGCCGCCACCGCCGCCGTGCCCATGTCGGGGATGCAGATCGGCGCCGACCAGGGGCAGTTCATGGGGCTGCTGGTGCAGGCGATCGGCGCAAGACGCTGCCTCGAGATCGGTACTTACACCGGTTATAGCGCGCTCGCCGTCACGCTTGCGCTGCCGGACGACGGCCACATCATCTGCTGCGACATCAATAGGGACTGGACCACGATCGCTCGAAAGTTCTGGGCGAAAGCGGGCGTGGAGCGAAAGATCGACTTGCGCATCGGGCCGGCGCTGGAGACCCTGAGGACGCTTAAAGGCCCCTTCGACTTCGTCTTCATCGACGCGGACAAACCGAACTATGCGAACTACTACGACGCCTGTCTGCCGATGGTCCGCCGCGGCGGCATCATCGCGATCGACAACACCTTGTGGTCCGGCTGGGTCGCCGATCCGGAGCAAAAGGACGCGGACACCGCGGCGCTGCGCGCATTCAACGACAAGCTGCACCGGGACGAGCGCGTAGCGCTGTCCCTCTTGCCCTTGGGCGATGGCGTGACCTTGGCGCTCAAGAAATAGGTCAGGGCTTCGTCCCCGGATTCCCGAAGTAATGCTCGTCGGCATAGCAGACGGGCGAGGCGAGGGTGCCCGAGCCGGGCTCCGGTTCGCCGAGGAAAACGAGGCCCTCGGGGTCGCGGCGGTACACGCCGCGCTCCGTGACGACGTAATCCATCGGGATATCCCAGTGCTGCGGGTGGATGGTTTCGAGGCGCGCAGGCTCGTAGGAGATCCCGATCGCAAGGGGCTTCTTCGCCAGCGCGGCCAGAGTGCGGTCGAAGAACCCGCCGCCGTAGCCGAGCCGGTAGCCCTTCGCGTCCCAGCCGTTCATGGGTAGCAGGACTGCCTCCGGATTCACTTCCGCAGAGTCGGCGGGGTAAGGGATATCGAGGACCCCTTTGGCAAGCCGCACTCCGGGATGCCATTCGCGAAAAATGAGCGGTGTTTTCGGTGCCACAACCACGGGCAGGGCGGTCAACGCTCCCCGCTCGCGCAGCGTTCTGGCAAGATGGCGGGCGTCGTACTCGCCCTTAATCGGCCAGCAGAAGGCGAGACGGCAGCGAGCGAGGCCGGGGAACGAGCGGGAAAGATAAGCGTCTATGCGTCTGCGCCACGCATCGAGCAAGTCGGGCGCAAGCGCGGCGCGCGCCGCGACGAGGCGGTCGCGCTCGGCGCGACGCCAGGTTTTGAGCGTAGGTGCATCCATGGCAGGGGGGTCTGGTAGTTTTATGATTCTTAAAGTTTTCCGCAACCTCGCGGCGGCGTTGGCGTGCACCCTGGCTGCCGCGGGTGCGGCCGGCAAGACCACCAAGGATGCGGACGAAGCGCTGCTCGGGGCCTATGACGCGTACCGGGCTGGCGACGCGCTCAAATTCTCCCGTCACGCGAAAAAACTCGACGGGCACGCCCTTGAGCCTTGGCTCGAGTACTGGCGCCTGTCGATGCGGCTTGAGGATATTCCCAACCGCGAGGTCCGCGAGTTCCTCGCCACCCATGCTAACCAGTACGTAGCCGAGCGGCTGCGCGCCGATTGGCTGCGCATCCTCGGCAAGCGTCGGGAATGGACCGAGTTCGACCGTCAGGCTTCGCGCTATGCGCGCGACGACCTCGAAGTGAGCTGCTACCGCTGGCTAGCGCGCCTGGAGCGGGAAGATGAAAGCGCGGGCGAGGAGGCGATCGCCATGTGGCTCGAGCCCGCGGAGCTTCCCGAGGGCTGCCAGCGCCTGAGCACGCTGCTTTTTCTAAAGGGACGCCTGTCGGTGACAGACGTGTGGCGTCGCGTGCGCGTGCTTTTCGAGCACGGTCAGATCACCGCCGCCAAGACGACCCTTGCGCTGCTGCCCAAGCAGGAGGCACCCGACGAGCGCATGCTCGCTGAGGCGGCGCGTCAACCCAAGCGCCTCGTCGAGCGCCTGCCGAAGACGCTGGACAAGGGCCCGGCTCGCGAGGTCGCCGTGCTCGCGGCGGTGCGCTACGCCCGCAACGATGTGTCCGGGGCTGCGGTTGCACTGGAAGGTCCGCTGGCGCAGCGTCTGGAAGAAGCCGACCTCAAATATCTGTGGGGCGTCGTCGCCTACGAGGGCGCGCGCGAGCATCACAACGATGCCCTCAAGTGGTACGAGCGCGCCGGCGACACACCGCTCGACGACCGCCAGCTCGCCTGGAAAGCGCGCGCGGCGCTGCGCGATTCGCGCTGGGGTCTGGTGCGCGAGGCGATCGACCGCATGTCGTTCGGCGCCGCGCACCAGCCGGCGTGGGTGTACTGGTACGGACGCGCGCTCGGCGCCCAGGGTGAAGAGATCGGCAGCCGCGCCTATTTCCTGCGCATCGCCGGCCAGACCGATTTCTACGGGCTGCTCGCATCCGAGGAGCTCGGCTACGTGCTCATGCTGCCCGACATCACCCACGTGCCGAGCGAAGAGGAGCTCGCCGCAGCGGCAGCCGATCCGGGACTCAAGCGCGCGCTCGAGCTCATTCGGCTTGGCATCCGCGTCGAGGGCGTTCGCGAGTGGCTCTTTACCATCCGCTCTTTCGACGATCCGCGTCTGCTCGCCGCGGCCGAGCTCGCCCGGCGCCACGGCGTCTACGACCGCGCCATCCACACCGCCGACCGCACGTCGCGCCTCCACAACTTCACCTTGCGCTACCCGATGCCGTACCAGGACGTCTTCCGCAGCTACGCCTCGACGCACGGCGTGGACGAGGCCTGGGTGCTCGGTCTGGTGCGCCAGGAGAGCCGCTTCATCACCGATGCACGCTCGGCGGTCGGCGCGGCCGGACTGATGCAAGTCATGCCGGGCACGGCGCGCTACGTCGCGTCGAGAATCGGCATGCGCAACTACCGGCCGAAATCGGTGACCGAGATTGAAACGAACGTCACGCTCGGCACCGCGTATCTCAAGCTCGTGATGGAGCAGCTCGGCCATCCGGTGCTCGCTTCGGCGGCATACAACGCCGGCCCGTCACGTGCGCGCCGCTGGCGCGACGAGAAGCCGCTCGAAGGGGCGGTGTACATCGAGTCAATTCCCTTTTCCGAGACCCGGGACTATGTGAAGAAGGTGATGGCGAACGCCATCTACTACGCCGCCGTGCTCGAGAAGAAACCGATCCCGCTCAAGGCGCGCCTCGGCGTCATCCCGCCCCCAGGGGCATCGGAAGCGCCGATCTTCGAGGAAGAGCCGCGGTAGAAGGCCGATGAAGGTCAATTCGGTGCTGGTCGTCGGCGGCTCGGGCTTCGTGGGTCGCCACCTCGTGGCTTCGCTTGCGGCGGCCGGGATCCGCGTGACAGTCCCTTCGCGCCGCCGCGAGCGCGCCAAGCATCTGATCCTCCTTCCGACGGTAGACGTCGTCGAAGCCGACGTGATGGCGCCCGGCGCGCTCGAGCGTCTCAGCGCCGGCATGCAGGCGGTCTACAACCTGGTCGGTATCCTTCACAGCCGCCGTGGAGGCCGCGGCGAGCGCGGGTCGAACGAATACGGCCCGGATTTCGCGCGTGTGCATGTCGAGCTTCCGCAGGCCGTGGTGGCCGCGTGCCGGGCGACCGGCGTGCAGCGTCTTCTGCATGTCAGCGCCCTCGGCGCAGCGCCGAACGCCCCGTCCGAGTACCTACGCTCCAAAAGCATTGGTGAGCACGCGGTGCTCGCCGCCGAAGACCTCGATGTCACCGTGTTCCGGCCTTCCGTGATCTTCGGCCCCGGGGACCGGTTCCTTAATCAGTTTGCGCGCCTCGCGCGCTTCTTTCCCGCGATTGCGGTCCCGTGCCCGGATGCGCGCTTCCAGCCGGTTTACGTCGGGGATGTGGCGCGCGCGCTGCATTACGCGTTGGAAGATCCGCAGGCGCGTGGACAGGCTTACGAGCTCTGCGGCCCGCGCGCATACACGCTGAAACAGCTGGTCGAAACGGTCTGCGCGCTCACCGGTCGCCGGCGTCTCGTGCTTGGGCTTTCGCCGCGCCTCTCCTACTTCCAAGCCTCGGTGCTCGAACACCTTCCGGGCAAGATGATGACGCGAGACAACTACCGCTCGATGCAGGTGCCCAATACCTGCAGCGCGGCTTTCCCCTTTCACCTCCAGCCGCAGGCCCTCGAGGCGGTCGCTCCGACCTACCTTATGCCCTCGCATCCGCGCGAGCGCTACCCGCAGCTTCGCTGGCGCGCGCGCCGCTAGGCACGCACATGGCGATCGACGCGCTGCTCGCGGGTCCGTTGCGCGTCGTCAATATCGGCCTCGAAGGCTTCGCGCGGGATCTGGCGGTGAATGGCGCAGCGGTCGCGCACGTCGACTGGTCGCCGCCCCGCTTCGCGTTCGACGCGGCCATAGAGCGCGCGAACGCGCAGGCGCTCGGCCGCATGCTCGCCGCCCAGCCGGTGCTTGCCGATGTGCGCCGCGCGGGCGATCTTGTTGCCGAACTCGATGCGCGCCGGCTCATGCTGCACGCCGGCCCGCCGCTCGCATGGGAGCGCATGTGCGGCCCGCTGCGCGGCGCCATCTGCGGTGCGATCGTGTTCGAAGGCTGGGCCGCGGATCTGGCGAGCGCCGAGGCGCTCGCCGCCTCCGGCGCGATCGAGTTCGCACCGAACCACCACTTCGGCGCGGTCGGCCCCATGACGGGAATTACCACGCGCAGCATGCCGCTTCTCGTGGTCGAGAACCGCGCCTATGGCAACCGCGCCTTCTGCACGATCAACGAAGGGCTCGGCAAGGTCATGCGCTTCGGCGGCAACGACGCCGAGGTGCTCGCGCGCCTCGCGTGGCTGCGCGATGATTTCGGACCGCTACTCGGCGCAGCGCTGCGCGCCTATCCCGTGGAGCTGACTCCGCTCATCGCGCGCGGGCTCGCCATGGGCGACGAGATGCACCAGCGCAACGTCGCCTGCACCTCGCTTCTCCTGCGCGCGCTCGCGCCGCGCCTCGCCTCCAGCGCGAAGGCGCTCGAATTCATGGCGGCCAACGACCAGTTCTTCCTGAACGTCGCCATGGCGATGGGCAAGAGCATTGCCGATCCGGCGCGCAGCATCGAGCGCTCGAGCGTTGTCACCGCCATGGCGCGCAATGGCAGCGACTTCGGCATCCGCGTCTCGGGCTGCGGTGAAGAATGGTTCGTGGCGCCGGTCGAGATGCCGCAGGGGCTGTACTTTGCCGGCTTCAGCGCCGCGGATGCGAACCCGGACATTGGCGATTCCGCCATCCTCGAG
>JAICPQ010000122.1 GCA_025929745.1 Burkholderiales bacterium
CGCCTGGTTTTCGTCCGCGGAAACGGCCCGGTGTTCTGCGGCGGCGCGGATCTGAACGAACGCAAAGGTAAGAGCGAGCAGTGGGTGCGCGAGCGGCGCATGCGCGCGTTCGCCGCCTACGCCGCGCTGGAGGCGCTGCCGATGCCGTGCATCGCGCTCGTACACGGCGCGGCGATCGGATCTGGCGTGGAGATCGCCGCGGCGTGCGACTTCATCGTCGCGACGGCCGACGCGACGTTTCGCACCCCAGAAGCGCAGCGCGGCACCGTCGGCGCGACGCAGCGCCTGCCGCGGATCCTCGGCAAGCGCCTCGCCAAGGACCTAATGTTCACCGGCCGCGCGCTGACCGCACAGGAGGCGCGCGACGCGGGCTTGGTCGCGCGGATCGGCGACCTCGATGAAGAGCGGCGCGCGATCGCGGAGTCGATCCTGAAAGCGCCGGCGCTCGCGCTCAAGCTCGCGAAGCGCACCATCGACCGCGGCATCGAGCTCGATCCGAAAGGCGCGCTCGAAGTCGAGCTGGAAGCGATCGAGGAGCAGCTCGCCGCCGGGCAGTGGATGGGCAAGACATGAGCTGGCCGAAGCAGACGCTCGGGCAGGTCCTTGAGAACCGCAGCGGAGAGGCGCTCGTCACTGCGAACGCTCGGCTCAGCTATGGAGATCTCTTAGGAAAAGCGAAGCGGGCGGCCGGCGCCATGCAGTCCCTCGGCGTCAAGCACGGCGACCACGTCGGCATCCTGATGGGCAACGACGAGAACTGGCTCGCGCTCTTCTACGGTGCGGCGCTGATCGGCGCCGTCACCGTGCCGGTCAACACGCGCTTCAAGGCCACCGAGATCGACTTCTGCCTGAAGCAGGCCGACTGCAGGATCCTCTTCTACGCCGAGCGCTTCCTCAACATCGATTTCGGCGCGATGGTGCGCGAGACCGGCTTCCGCAACGCCGTTGAGGTCCGCGACATTCCGTGGCGCGCGCATACGCCCGTCGCGGTGTCGCCGGACGACATCCTCCTCATCCAGTTCACCTCCGGCACGACCGCGTACCCGAAGGGCGCGATGCTCACGCACGACAACATGCTGCGCGACGCCTGGGCGGCCGGCGCGCGCGTCGGCATTCGCGCGGGCGACCGCTATTTCAACTGCCGCCCGTTCTTCCACGTCGCCGGCACCACGCTATCCGCGCTGATGGCGCTCGTTGCCGGCGCGTGCCTGGTCACACTGCCGACCTTCGAGGCGGGCGCGGCGCTGGAGATGATGGAGCGCGAGCGCTGCACGCTCGTCTCCGGAAACGACACGCTGTTCCAGATGATGATGGCGCATCCGGACTTTCCGAAGCGAAAGCTGCATCTGCGCGGCGGCTGGGCGGCGGCCGGGCCGCAGACCATGCGCGCGATCATCGACAAGCTCGGCGCGAAAGCCATCTGCGCTGCCTACGGCCTCTCTGAGGCTTCCCCCAATGTGGTCATGAGCGACTGGCGCGATCCCGAGGAGCTGCGGATACAAGGCTTGGCGAAGCCGCACGATGGGGTGGAGTTGAGGATCGTCGATGGAGAAATCCAGGTCCGGGGTTGGAACGTGATGCGCGGTTACTACAACAACCCGGAGGCGAACGCCAAGGTGTTCACGGCCGATGGCTGGCTGCGCACCGGCGACCTCGGCGAGCTCACCGCCGATGGCCGCCTGCGCATGGTCGGCCGATTGAAGGACGTCTTTCGCGTCGGCGGCGAGAACGTGGCGCCGGCGGAGGTCGAGGAAGTGCTCCTCGCACATCCCGCGGTGCAGACTGCACAGGTGATCGGCGTTCCGGACGCACGTCTGGGCGAGGTGGCGTGCGCGTACGTTACGGTTCAAAAGAAGGCTTCTGAAGAAGAGCTGCTGGCGTGGTGCAAAACCCGCATGGCGAACTTCCGCGTGCCGCGCTACCTGAAGATCGTCGAAAACTTCGAGTCGATCGGCATGACGGCGAGCGGCAAGGTGCAGAAAACCAAACTGCGCGAGCACGCGCTGCGTGAATTCAAGCTGGACTGAATGAAGCGCCGCGGCGCCGATCTTCTCGCGCAGACGCTCGCCGCGGCGGGCGTGCGCAAGCTGTTCGCGCTCTCGGGCAACCACGTGATGCCGGTCTTCGACGCGGCGCTCGATGCCGGCCTCGATATCGTGCATGTGCGTCACGAGGCCGCCGCCGTGCACATGGCGGATGCGTGGGGGCGGCTCACCGGCGAAGTAGGCGTCGCGCTCGTCACCGGCGGACCCGGCCACGCGAACGCCGTATCGGCGCTGTACACGGCGCTCGAGGCCGAATCGCCGGTGCTGCTCCTTTCCGGGCACGCGGCACTCGCCGAGCTCGGCAAGGGCGCATTCCAGGAAATGCGCCAGGCGGAGCTCGCCGTGCCGGTCAGCAAGAGTGCATGGACCGTACAGGGGCCGGAACGGCTGGTCGACGACGTGCGGCGAGCGATGCGCGAAGCGCGCGCCGGTCGGCCGGGCCCGGTGCACCTCAGCCTGCCCCAGGACGTGCTCGAAGCGAGCGTCACCGGCGAAGCCGCTCCGGCGCTCAAGGTGGTTGCGCCATCGCCGAAACCTTTTCCCGAAGCGCTGCTCGCCGCCGAGCGGCCGCTCATCGTCGCCGGTCCCGCGATGATGCGGAAACCGGAGCTGCGCGCGCTGGAAGAGGCGAGCGGCGTGCCGATCGTCGGCATGGAGAGCCCGCGCGGCGTGAACGATCCCGCGCTTGGCAGACTCGCCGACGTTCTCGGGAGAGCGGACGCGGTGCTCCTCGTCGGCAAGCGGCCCGACTTCACGCTGCGCTTCGGACGCGCGTTTGCCGCAGGCTGCAGTGTCCTGCAATGGGACACGCTGCCTTCCGCGCCGGATCCAAAGCGCGCCGGTGCATGGCTCGACGAGGTGCGCGCCGCGCTGGCGTACCGGCCGGACTGGAACTCGATCGCCGGCTCGCTCCACCCGGTCGCCGTGTGCCGCGAAGTTCAGACGATTCTCAGGAACGGCGTCCTCGTCTGCGACGGCGGCGAGTTTGGACAATGGGCGCAGGCCTGTCTGAGCGCTCCGCGCCGCGTAATCAACGGCCCCGCCGGCTCGATCGGATCCGCGCTTCCCTTCGCCGCTGCGGCGAAGCTCGCCTTCCCGGAGGCGCCGGTCGTGGCCATGCTCGGCGACGGCACCTTCGGCTTCCACATGTCCGAGATCGACACCGCTGTGCGCTACGGCTTGAGCTACGTCGCGGTGGTCGGCAACGACGCGTGCTGGAACGCCGAATACCAGATCGCGCTCAAGGCCTACGGCAAGGAGCGCGCGCGCAACCTCGATCTACTGCCGACGCGCTACGGCGCCGCTTCGGCCGCGCTGGGCGCGCACGGGGAGGATATTTCCGATGCAAGCCAACTTCCGGCCGCGTTCGCGCGCGCGGCGGCGGCGAAAACCGTCGCGTGCGTCAACGTCCTGATCGAGCGCCACCCCGCGCCTAAGTACTGAACCGAATTCGGGGTCAGGGTCCGATTTCTACTGGCGAATGCCGAGGGCAGTGATGAGCTTGTCGTAGAGCTCGTACTGCTCGCGCACGAACTGCTCGCTTTCGGCGGGTGAGCGGATCGCCGCGATGCCGCCGATGCGCGAGTTGCCCAGTTGCCATTCCGCGTCCTTCGCGAGGCGCGCGAACACTTCGGTCCACTTGTCGACCACTTCCTTCGGCAGCCCGGGCGGTCCCATGAGCGCGGTCCAGCCGACGATCTTGTTCATGTCCGGAAAGCCGGCCTCGGTGCCGCTCGGCGCATCGGGGATCTCGGCGAGCCGCGTCGGCGTGACGAAAAGCGGGCGCACCGCGCCGGCCTTCACCTGTGGAATCACCGTAGGCGCGTTGTTGCATGCAAACTGCACCTGGCCGCCGAGTACGGCCGAGGTAACTTCGCCTCCCCCCTTGTAATGGATGCCAACGGCGTGATCCTTGGTGAGTCCGGCGAGCGTAAGGAAGTATTGCGCCGCCATGTTCTGGCTGGTGCCCACGCCCGCGGTCGCGAAGTTGAGCTTGCCCGGGCTCGCGCGTATCGCCGCGACCAGGTCCTTCGCGTCCTTGTACGCCGAATCGCTCTTCACGAAGCAGACGTAGGGATTGAGCTCGATGAGTGAGAGCATCGTGAACTCGTTCCACTTGTATTGCAGCTTCGACTCGAGCGCGGGCAGGATCGCGTGCGTGGCAATGCGTGCGACGAGCAGCGTGTAGCCATCGGGCGCCGCGTTGCGCACGGCCATCGCGCCGATCGCGCCCGAGGCGCCGGTACGGTTCAGCGCGATGATGGGCGTGTTGTTCAGGTACTTGGCTGCGTGCGCGGCCACATTGCGTCCGGACAGGTCCGAGTCGCCGCCCGCGGCGAACGGAATGATGAAAGTGATCGGCTTCGACGGATAACCCTGCGCGTGCGCCGCGCCTGCGGCGAGCGCGGCCAGGACGGCAACGAGTCGTTTCACGCGATATCCTCCCTCCATGCATTATGAACCGGTCTCTGGTCCGGGAGCGTGGTACGGCCGCGATCTTGCGCGGCGCGACGATTGGATCCACGTCTTCTCCGCGGCGCAGATCCGCGAGATCGAGGCTGCGGTCGCCGGCGCGCGAGTGCCGCTCGGCGAGCTCACGCCGAAGGCTTTCCCCCTACCGAGCGTCGGCCCGTTTTTGCGCCGCGTTCTCACCGAGCTTCTCGAGGGGCGGGGATTCGTGCTCTTGCGCGGCCTGCCGATGGAGCGCTGGAGCCGAGAACAGCAGGCCATCACGTATCTAGGGATCGGCTCCTGGCTTGGCGGCTTCCGCTCGCAGAACGCGAAAGGGCACCTGCTCGGCCATGTGAAGGACCTCGGGCTCGACATCCGCGATCCGAACGTGCGCTACTACCAGACCAATCGCGCGCTCGAGTACCACACCGACTCGGTCGACATCGTAGGCCTTCTCTGCCTGCAGACCGCGAAAGCGGGCGGCGCGAGCTACCTGGCGAGCTCGATGACGGTGTTCAACGAAGTCCTGCGCCGCCGGCCCGACGTCGTCCCCGCGCTCTTCGAGCCATTCCCGACCGACCGCCGCGGCGAAGTGCCCGAAGGCATGAAGCCGTGGTTCGACATTCCGATCTACCACTGGCACGCCAGCCGGCTCTCGTGCATCTACGTGCGCCAGTACATCGAGTCCGCGCAGAAGCAGTTCCCGCAGGCGCGGCGGCTTACGCGCGCGCAGATCGAGGCGATGGATTTGATGGACGCGCTCTGCAACGACCCGGAGGTCCACGTCGCAATGAATTTTCGCCCCGGCGACGTGCAGCTCCTGCACAACCACCAGATCCTGCACGCGCGCGGCGACTTTGAGAACTGGCCCGAGCCCGAGCGCCACCGCCATCTCCTGCGCCTGTGGCTTTCGCCGCCGGAAGCGCGCCCGTTGCCCGAAGTTTTCGCGCCGCGCTACGGCAGCATAGTGCCTGGCGATCGCGGCGGTATCGTCGTCAAGGGCACGACGCTGCGTGTGCCGCTGGAAGCGGAATAGGTATCCGGCCCTTTTTTCAAAAAAAGGGTCCTGACACCTTTTCTAGAGGTAGTCGAGAAGCAGCTCGGTGACCTGCTCGGGCTTTTCCTGCTGCACCCAGTGGCCGGCGCCTTCGATGAGGTGTGTGCCACGAAAGTTGGCGCACACGGCCGACGTCTGCATGCGCTCGAACTCGCCGGGCTTCTGATAGATGCCCCAGTCGGCGGCGCCGGCGATGTAGATGGCTGCAATCTGGATGGGACGGCCGGCTACGGTTTCAAGCGACGCCGCGCTTAGGCGTTCGGTTCCGCACCGGTACCAGTTGAGGCCGCCTTGGAATCCGATCGCTGCGAACGCGCGCGCATAAACGGCGAGCTCGGCCTCCGTGAGCCAGGCTGCCTCATGGTCCGGCCTATGCGGCGCCACGGTCTCGGCCATGTTCTTGTCGAGGTCCATGACGTAGTAGCGCGGCAGCTTGGCGAGCTCTTCCGCGGTCCAGCCGTTCAGAGCGTACGGGCGATTGTCGGCCCAGTCGGCGCTCTTCATGTGGTAGTACGCGCGCAGAAACGCGTGTACGCCCTGCGGGCACTCGCGCATGTCGGCGTCGGCGTGCGGCGTCGAGTAGTACCACTGGTAATGCTTTCGCGGCGGAACGAGGCGCGCGAGCTCGGCGCTCGGGTCGGTTGTTTTCCCGCCGCCGAATGGCGCGCTCATGAAGGTCACGGTGCGAAAGCGCTCGGGATAGAGGAGCGCTGCCGCGCCGGCGGCCAACGAGCCGAAGTCATGGCCGACAAGGTGCGCTTTTTCGATTCCGAGCTTCTGGAGGAGCCAGGTGGCGTCGCGCGCGATGTTGCCCAACGCAAACGAGTCGAGATCCCGAACGTCCCAGCCGGTGGTCTCGCCGTAGCCGCGCTGGTCGGGCGCGATCGCGTAGAAACCGGCCTGCGCGAGCGCGGGCATGATCTTGCGCCAGCTGTAGGCGAGCTCCGGAAAGCCATGGAGCAGCAGTACACATGGCGCTCGCGCGTCCCCGGCCTCTAGGATATGCATCGACAGGCCGTTTACGCCGTCCACCCGGCGTGAGCGGATCAAAGGCGGAAGATTCGCCGGGCGTTCCAGCCGCGCACCTGATCGCGCACGCCGTCGGGCAGGGCATCGACGCGCGAAAGGCAGCCCACCATGTCGCCGATGGTGTGCGGGTAGTCGGAGCCGTACAGCACGCGATCGCCGCCGCACACCGAGACGCACATGTCGAGCGCGTCCTGGCGGAATACGACGCTATCAACGTAGATGCGGCGCATGTAGTTGCGGGGCGGCTCCTTGGTCTTGGAGCGCGCGGCCGGAATGTTGTCCCAGCAGATGTCGAGCCGCCCGACGAGATAGGGCAGCGCGCCCCCGCCGTGCGACGCGATGAGCTTGAGGTTCGAATAGCGGTCGAAGAAGCCGTCGTAGATGCAGCGCGCCACCGCGAGCGAGGTGTCGAAGGTGAAGCCGATCGGCGCGGTGAGCTGGAATTCGTGCAGGCCGAGCTGCGAAGTGCCCGGCGGCGCGCTCGGGTGGACGAGCACCGCGAGGCCGCGGCGATCGATTTCTTTCCAGATATTCGCGAACGCCGCATCGGTGAGTGCCCTGCCGGCGATGTTGGCGAGCACCATCACGCCGACCGCGCCGTTGTCGCACGCGCGCTTGAGCTCCTCCAATGCGGGGCGCTCGTGGTGCCAGGGGAGCGATGCGAACCAGCGGATGCGATCGGGCCAGGTCTTTTGCGCCTTCGCCATGTCGTCGTTGGCGATCTGCGCGGCCTTGAGGCTCACTTCGGCGCTTCCCCAGTACACGTTGGGGCAGGTGAGCGAGGTCACCGCGATGTCGACCCGCGCCCTGTCCATGTTGGCGATGCGCGCTTCCCAGTCGAACATGTTGGGCACCGGGGTCATGAATGGCGCGCCGTCGAGGTGGATCGCGCGCAGGCCCCCGGCCACGGTCTTCAGGGTATACGACGGTCCGCCGTGCTTCTCGAGAAGCGCGACCCACTCGTTCGTGAGCATGTGCGTGTGGACGTCGATGACCGGGCTTTTCTTCATTGGAGCTTGATCCCCGCGGCACGTACCACTTCGCCCCACTTTTTCGTTTCTTCGCGGATGTAGGCTGCGAATTCCTCGGGCGAGGTGGCATGCGGCTCCGCGCCCGCCGTGAGCGCGCGCTCCTTCACGTCCGGCGCCGCTAGGGCGCTGCGGATCTCGGTGTTGAGGCGATTGATGATGTCCTTCGGCGTGTTCGCGGGCGCGACGGCGCCGAACCAGCCGACCGCCTCATAGCCGCGCAGACCGGCTTCCTGGAATGTCGGTACTTCCGGCGCGGCGCTGATGCGCTGCTTGCTCGTCACCGCAAGCGCACGCATCTTTGCGGCCTTCACGTTGGCGATCGCGGAAGGCACGTCGACGACGCCGAGCGGAACCTGCCCGCCGAGCACGTCCGCCGATACCGGGCCGCTTCCCTTGTACGGCACCGCCTGCAGCTTGATCTGCGCCATCATGTTCAAGAGTTCACCTGCCAGA
>JAICPQ010000257.1 GCA_025929745.1 Burkholderiales bacterium
AATCGCTTGAAAGCTGGCGCCGGCGCGCCGAAGCGATACAGCCGCGCCTGCTCTACCTCGTACGCGAAGACCTGATGCGGCACGAGGCAGCCGGCATCACGACGCAGAACTTCCCGCCGGCGCTCGAGCTCGGACCGAACCGCTATACGCTCGAATATCACTTCGAGCCAGGTTCCACGCGCGACGGCGTGACACTGAGCGTGCCGCTCGCGCTTCTCAATCAGGTCCCGGCGACGCGCACGGAATGGCTCGTGCCAGGGCTCATCAAGGAGAAGGTGAAGGCGCTGGCGAAGTCCATGCCGCAGCGGCTGCGGCACAAGCTTGGCGCGCTCGACGACTTCGCCGCCGCGTTCGTCGCCGCCGTGCCGCCGTCGGACCTGCCCTTGCCCGAGGCCTTGCGCCGTTACGTGCGCGCGGAGCTGAATCTCGAGCTGCCGATAGACACGTTCCGGCCGGATTCGGCCCCGCCGCACCTGCATATGAATTTTCGCGTGCTCGATGAGAACGGCCGCCAGCTCGGCATGGGACGTGACCTGGCGGCGCTCAAGCGCGAGCTCGGCAGTAAGACCGAGGAAATCATCAAAGCCGAAGCACCCTTGGATCAAGGCGAACGCTACACGGGCTGGACGATGGGCGACCTGCCCGAGCTCATGGAGATCGAGCGCGGCGGCCAGACGCTCATGGGATATCCGGCGCTCGTCGACGCAGGCGACGCGGTCACGCTGCAGGTTTTCGATTCGCCGGAGAAGGCGCGCGAGCTGCATCGCGGCGGCGTGCTGCGGCTTCTGGCGATCGCATTTCGCGATCGGGTTCGCGACCTCGAGCGCGCGCTCGCGAAGGACGTGGTGCTCGGCCCGTTCAAGGCGGACATCATCCACGCCGCGCTGATGCGCAGTTTCCTGCAAGGCAGCATACCGAGCAGGCAGGCCGAATTCGCGCGGCGCGTAGACGAGGGGCGCAGCCGCTTCACGCTGATCGCCCAGGAGATGGCGCGCACCGTGGCCCGCATCCTTGCCGAGCGCAGCGCGCTCGAGAAGAAACTGAACGGGGTTGTCAAGAATTTCCCTGCGCCGGTTGAAGACGTACGGCAGCAAATTTCGCGGCTGCTCGCGCCCGGCTGGCTCGCCCGCACGCCTTGGGACAGGCTCCAGCACCTGCCGCGTTATCTCAAGGCGGCGTCCATGCGCCTGGACAAGCTGCGCGCCGATCCGGCGCGCGATGCGCGTCTCGCCGCCGAGCTGGCCGCCCTGGAGCACCCTTATCGCCGCGACGCGGCACGGCGTGCGTCAAGCGCGGACTTCGAGCAGTTCGGCTGGCTGCTCGAAGAGCTGCGCGTTTCGCTTTTTGCCCAGGAGCTGAAGACGCCGGTGCCGGTTTCCGCCAAACGCCTCGCCAAACTCTGGCATGGCTTGAGAAAATGAGTCCTCGATGAACGTCCTCGGCGCGCTGGGCTACGGCCTCATCAACGCGTTCCACCCGCGCATGTTGTGGCTCATGGTGTGGCCGATGCTCGTCTCGCTCGTCATTTGGGGCGTGGTGGCAGTGGTCGCCTGGATGCGCCTCGCCATGTCGCTTGCCGCGATCCTCAAGGAGTGGCTCGAGCCCGCGCTCGGCTTCATCCGGCTCGACTTCGGCGACGCGACGCTCATCGCGGCCCACGTGATTCTCTTTCTTCTTTTCGTGCCGCTCGTTTACGTTACCGCGCTCTTCATCCTAGGTGTTTTCGGCATGCAGAAAATGGTGAACTACGTGGCCGAGCGCTCGTTTGCCGAAGTCGAGCGCCGGCACGGCGGGACTGTGGCGGGCAGCATCGGCAATGGATTCGCGGCGCTAGGCGGCATGCTCGGCCTCTTGGTGCTGAGCTTGCCGTTGTGGCTCATTCCGCCGCTATGGCCGCTGATCCCGCTTGCAGTGCTGACCTGGGGCAACCAGCGCCTGCTACGCTACGACGCGCTCGCCGAGCATGCCGACAAGGACGAGATGGCGCGCATTTTCCGCGAGCGCCGCGCGAGCCTCTACACGCTCGGCTTCCTGCTTGCATTGCTCGCCTTCGTGCCGCTCGTGCAATTCTTGGGCCCCGTCGTGTTCGGCCTTGCCTTCATCCGCTATCTCCTCGGCACCCTGATTGAGCTTCGCTATGGCGGCCATGCGCACAAAGAATTGGCGGGCGGGAACGCTCCTCCGTAGAGTGCGGTCCATTCTTCTTTCAGAGGACCTAACGTGATTCAGAACCGCGAAGGCCAGAGAGTTCCCCAGGCGACCTTCCGTGCCCGCACGGACAGCGACTGGAAGACAATCACCACCGACGACATTTTCAAGGGTAAGACGGTCATCGTCTTTTCACTGCCGGGCGCATTCACCCCGACCTGCTCCTCCACCCATGTGCCGCGCTACAACGAGCTTGCGCCGGCGTTCTTTGCCAACGGCGTGGACCGCATCGTTTGCATGTCGGTGAACGACGCGTTCGTCATGAACGAATGGGCGCGCACGCAGGAGTGCGGCAACGTGCTCATGGTGCCGGACGGTAACGGCGAGTTCACCGAAAAGATGGGCATGCTGGTGGACAAAAGTGAGCTCGGCTTCGGCAGGCGCTCGTGGCGCTACTCCATGCTCGTCAAGGACGGCGTGATCGAGAAGATGTTCATCGAGCCGGAGAAGCCGGGCGACCCGTTCGAAGTCTCCGACGCCGACACGATGCTGAACTACATCAACCCGAAGGCGAAGAAGCCCGACCAGGTCGCGATTCTCACGCGCGAAGGCTGCGGGTATTGCGCGAGGGCCAAGGCGCTCCTGAAGGACCTCGGCTACGCTTTCTCGGAAGTGCGCCTGGACCACAGCGACCGCTCGCGCGTGGTCGGCGCCATCACCGGCCGCGGCACCGTGCCGCAGGTCTTCGTGAACGGCCAGCACATCGGAGGGCTAGAAGATCTCCAGCGCTGGGCGAAGAAAGCAGCCTAGGTTTGTTCGGCGCTTTCATCATCGGCGACGAGCTTCTCGTCGGAAAGCGCGAAGACAAGCACCTTCCTTTCCTCATAGGAGCCCTGGCAAAGCGCGGCCTGCGCCTCGCCTGGGCCCATTATCTGGGCGACGATCCGGCGCGGCTTACCGCCGCGCTGCGTCGATCCTTCGGCTCTAGCGACGTGGTGTTCAGCTTCGGCGGCATCGGCGCGACGCCCGACGACCACACCCGCCAATGCGCGGCGGCGGCGCGCGGCGAGCACCGCGACAACCAAGCCGAGGCCGAGAAGGTAATCCGGGGCCCCGGTTGCGCCACACTGTCGCCGCAGCCGCTGCCGAATGGGCGGTTGCCGGGAGGGAACACCAGCATCCCCAA
>JAICPQ010000168.1 GCA_025929745.1 Burkholderiales bacterium
ATAGGCGCGAGGTAATCCAGCCGAAGTAGTACCCAGCCATCAGCATCAGGAAGAGCGCGACCGACAGCCCCACGCGCAGCGAGAGCGCCTTTACCATGCGCTTCGGATCCTTGCCCGGGTGCAGCATGGCCCAGAGCGCCGAAGCGAGGCTCGCGACGATCGCAATGAGGATGGCGATCACGACGTAGCGCATGAGCGCAGGATACTCTTTCCGCCCGCGCCTCTGGGCCTTCGCGCTCGCCGCGGCTGCATGCGCCGCCGGCCTCGCGCTGGGCAACTGGTAGTCGCGGCGCGCTGACGAAAAGCGCGCGCTCGCGCGGCCCGTCGCCGTCGAAGGTGAATTCGTCGCGCAACACACCGTCTTCCTCGATAACAAGACGCGCCGCGGCCGCCACGGTTTCGAGGTCGTGACACCGTTGCGTCTGCGCGGCTCCGACGCGCATGTTCTCGTGAACCGCGGCTGGCTCGAGGGCGGAAAAACGCGCGATGCGCTACCCGAAGTGGCGACGCCCGGCGGCAACGTGCGCATCGAAGGTCTCGCGCTCGAGCGTTTTCCTCGATTGCTGACGCTTGAGAAAGCGGGAGGGAAAGTGCGCCAGACGATCGATATCGAAAGCTACGCCGCTGAAACCGGCTTGCGGCTCGAGCCGCGCATTATCGAGCAGCATTCCGCGTTGCCCGACGACCTGGCAAGGGATTGGCCGCCGCGCGAGGGGGGCGCGGAAAAAAGCGAAGCGTACGCGCTGCAGTGGTATTCGCTGGCGGGGCTCGCTGTGGTGCTCTTCCTCGTCCTGTCGTTCAAAAAGAATGAATAAGCTCGTACTGGTTGCCCTCGTTTGCGCCGCGCCCCTCGTGCTCGGTACCGCGGCGTACCTGCTGCGCTGGGCGCCCGGCCAGGCGTCCAACTACGGGGAGCTGATTCCGCCGACGCCCGTGCCTGCGCTGAGCGACCTGCGCGGCAAATGGGTTCTCGTCACGTTTGACCCGGGCGCGTGCGACGCCCGGTGCGAGGAAAAGCTGTACTACCTGCGCCAGGTGCGGCGTGCGCAGGGAAAGGACATGGATCGCGTCGAGCGCCTCTGGGTGCTTACCGACGGGGGAAAGCCGCGCGCGGAGATCCTGCCCGGCATCGAAGGCACGCGCTTCGCGGCGTTCCCGCCGCAAGGCTTTCCCGGGAACGTGCGCGAGCACATCTACGTCGTCGACCCGCTCGGCAACGTGATGCTTCGCTTTCCCCGCGACCCGGATCCCTCGGGCATGGTCAAGGATCTGCAGCGGCTGCTGAAGTACTCGCCACGGCCGAGGTAAACTTGCGGCTTCGGTGAATTCCCAGGTTATTTCGACCGGCACGGCGCAGCGGCTGCGCGCCTTGTATTCGCTCACGAAGCCGCGCGTGGTGTCCCTCATCGTCTTTACCGCGGTGATCGGCATGTTCCTCGCCACGCCGGGCGTGGTGCCCCTGCATGTGCTCCTCGCCGGCACCGCGGGTATCGCATTCGTGGCCGGCGCAGCCGCGGCGATGAACTGCCTCGTCGAGCACAAGATCGACGCGAAAATGCGCCGCACGAGCTGGCGGCCGCTTCCGCAGGGCGAGCTGTCCGCCGCGCAGACGCTCGCATTCGCCGGTGCGCTTGGCGGCGTCGGGCTATGGCTCCTTTATCACTACGTGAATGCGCTCACCATGTGGCTCACGCTCGCCACGTTCGTGGGCTATGCCATCGTGTATACCGTGATCCTCAAGCCGGCTACGCCGCAGAACATCGTAATCGGCGGCGCGTCCGGCGCCATGCCGCCCGTGCTCGGCTGGGCCGCGGTCACCGGCGAGGTGACCATCGAGCCATTACTGCTATTTCTCATCATCTTCGCGTGGACGCCGCCGCATTTCTGGTCGCTCGCGCTCTACCGGACCGACGATTACGCACGCGCCGGCGTGCCGATGCTACCGGTGACGCATGGCAAGCCGTACACGCGCCTGCAGGTTCTTCTCTATACCGTGATCCTGTTTGCCGTAAGCCTGCTGCCGTACATGGTCCGCATGAGCGGACTGTTCTATGCCGCGGCCGCCCTGGTGCTCGGCGCGGTCTTTCTCGGCTATGCCGTGCGCATCTACGCGGCTTACAGTGACGCGGTGGCGCAGAAGACCTTCCGTTATTCGATCGCATACCTTGCGCTCCTCTTCGCGGCTCTTCTGGTCGATCATTATCTGTAGCGTGCTCGCCGCGTGCGACGCGCGGCCGAGCTTCCGCAGCACCGATATCACCGGCGCTCCTTACGGCCAGGCGCTCGAACTCACCGACCATAACGGCAAGCTGCGCAGGCTGGAAGACTTTCGCGGGAAGGCGCTGGTCGTGTTTTTCGGATTCACGCATTGCCCCGACATCTGTCCGACCACGCTCGCCGATATCGCGCAGGCGGTAAGGTCGCTCGGCGCGGACGCCGAGCGCGTTCAGGTCGTCATGGTGAGCGTCGATCCCGAGCGCGACACGCCGGAGTCGCTGGCGAAATACGTGACCGCCTTCGACCCGCGCTTCCTCGGTTTACGCGGCGAACTGGAGGCGACGAAGCGCGTCGCCGCCGATTTCAAGATTTACTTCGAGAAGCGGAAGCTTGGCGAGAGCTACACCGTCGATCACAGCGCGCAGAGCTACGTCATCGACCCGCAGGGGCGCGTGCGGCTCCTCGTACGCCACGACCGCATCGCACAGGATCTCGCGCCCGACTTGCGGACGATCTTGCAGGCTTCCGGTTAGGCCGGAGACGGCAGGGCAAGCGGCGCGCCGCCGGTGCCCTGCATGACCTTCTTCATCTTCTCCAGCGCCTTGGCCTCGATCTGGCGAATGCGTTCGGCGGAGACCTTGAATTCCGCGGCGAGGTCATGCAGCGTGAGCGCGTTCTTCTCGCGCAGCCAGCGCGTTTCGATGATGCGGCGGCTGCGCGCATCGAGCGCTTTCAGCGCATCTTCGAGGCCGGAAGCGCGCATCTGCTCCGACTCCTTCGCTTCCAGCCGGGCGAGCGGTTCCGCGTCGCCGTCGGCGGCGAGGTAGTGCACCGGCGCGTAAGCTTCCTCGTTGTCCTCGTCGGCTTCGAAGGTGATCTCCTGGCCCGAGAGGCGCGTCTCCATCTCCATTACTTCCTCGGGCTTCACGCGCAGCTCGCCCGCGATGCGCTTAACCTCCTGGCGCGACATCGGTCCGAGGCCTTTCCTCATCGAACGCAGGTTGAAGAAGAGCTTGCGCTGCGCTTTCGTCGTCGCGAGCTTCACGAGGCGCCAGTTGCGCAGGATGTATTCGTGAATTTCGGCCTTGATCCAGTGGATGGCGAACGAAACGAGGCGCACGTTACGCTCCGGGTCGAAGCGCTTGACGGCCTTCATGAGTCCCACGGAACCTTCCTGGATGAGGTCGGCATGCGGGAGCCCGTACCCGAGATAGCCTCGCGCAATGGCGACCACGAGGCGCAGATGCGATACCACGAGCTGCCGCGCCGCATCGAGGTCGTTGCACTGGCGGAAACGCAGCGCGAGGCTGCGCTCTTCCTCCGCGCTCAGAATCGGAAACCGATTGACCGCCTGAACGTAAGCCTCGAGGCTCCCCGTGGGCATCGGCATCATGGCCTGCATCGATCGCGTTCCTCCTAGAGAAGCAAAGTTTAGCACTCCAGTCGTTAGAGTGCTAAGGCACCGGCTAGTTCCACGGCGGCGGGCCACGTAAGTGTGCGCTAACGTCAGTTAAGAGGGCTCAATGGCCCGAAGGTGCCGGCGGACGGAGAGGCGGGCTCCCATCCACCCAAGTACCCCGGCACCCAGAAGCGCGCCAAGCGCCTCCAAGGTAGGCAGAAAGCCGACCCGGAAGTTCGACCCGTACGACTCTGCGAGCGTGGCTACCTCCCGGTTGAGGAGCGCAAGCGCCACCGCGACCAGAGCAAGGGCTACTACGCCGCCAACGATTCCCTGTAAGAAACCGAGGTAGTAGAAGGGGCGGCCAATGAAGGCGTCCGTCGCCCCGAGGAGCTTCGAAACCTCGATCTCGTCCCGGCGGGTAAGGATCTGCAAGCGAATCGTGTTGAACGTCACCGCGACGAGCGCGGCGCCGAGGAGGAGCGTGAGGAGGGAGAGGCCGAGCTCCACGACGGCCGCCGCGGCGGCGAGGCGCCGCGCCCATACGGCATCGGCCTGCACATAAGCAACGCCCGGCAGCTTCCCCAGCTCGGCCGCGATGTCCTGCCGCGTCGTGACCACGAAGGCGTCCGGAAGCGGATTGCGGCCGAGCGCCGCGATCACTTCGGACAGCCCTTGTATTGCGCTCATCTCTTTGAGCGCGTCCTCTCGCGGTACGAAGCGGACGGTTTCGACGCGCGGATCAGCACTCAGGCGTTTGCCGAGCGCTTCGGCGTCGGCGCGCCGCAGCTCCGGCTCGAGAAAGAGGGAAATGCGCGGCTCGAGCGCAAGGCGTGCGCCCGCGGGGCGCAGGCTCTCAAGGACGGCATAGCCGCCTGTCGGCAGCGCGAGCGCGATGCCGACCACGATTGCGTTGAGGTAGCTCAGCCGACGCAGTCCTGCCCACAGCGCCTCGCGGTGATGGCGCAGCCAGGCCCTCACGCGAGCCGGCCCGCGTCGAGGCGCAGCACGCGCTTACCGTAGCGACTCACGAGCCCCTCGTCATGCGTTGCGATCACGACGGTCACGCCGACCTGATGGAAGGCGACGAAGATGTCCAGGATGCGCGCCGCCGACTCGGCGTCCAGATTGGCGGTGGGCTCGTCGGCAACGAGGAGCCCCGGACGATTGACGACGGCGCGCGCAATGGCGACGCGTTGCTGCTCGCCGCCGGAGAGCTGAATGGGGTTGGCCCGCTCGCGCGCGAGCAATCCCACTTTGTCGAGGGCCGCGCGCGCGCGCCGGGCCGCTTCCTTCGCCGGGTGCGCGGAGAAGGAAAGCGGCAGCATCACGTTGTCGTAAACGCTGCGGTCGTACAGAAGCTTCTGGTCCTGGAAGACCAGTCCGATGTTACGCCGCAGGTACGGCACGGCCGAGCGCTTGAGCGCGCCCACGTTCTGCCCGTTCACGATTACCGAGCCCGCCGTCGGTCGCTCGATCGCCGGAATGAGCTTGAGCAGCGTCGATTTGCCGGCGCCGGATCGGCCGGTCATGAAAACCATTTCGCCCGGTTCGAGCGAAAACGTGACGTCCTTCAGCGCCTGCTGGCCGCCGGGATAATGCTTGGCGACTGCGGCGAAGCTAACCAACCAGCGCCTCGGCGAAGTCCCGCGCCGCAAACGGGCGCAAGTCGTCGATACCTTCCCCGATGCCGACAAAGAGTAACGGCACCGGCTTTTCTTTCGCGATCGCGCACACGACCCCACCTTTTGCCGTGCCGTCGAGCTTGGTGAGGACGAGGCCGGTGAGGCCGAGCGCGGCGTCGAACGCCTTCACTTGCGCAAGCGAGTTCTGACCCGTGTTCGCATCGAGCACGAGCAGTACTTCGTGCGGCGCCTCGGCGAGCGCCTTGCCTGCCACGCGCTTTACTTTCTTGATCTCTTCCATGAGATGCAACTGGGTCGGCAGCCGGCCGGCGGTATCCGCGATCACCACGTCGATGTTGCGCGCGCGCGCGGCGGAAAGCGCGTCGAAGACAATTGCACCCGGGTCGCCGGCCTCCTGAGCGATCACCGGTACGGCATTGCGCGAGCCCCAAGCGACGAGTTGCTCGCGCGCGGCCGCGCGGAAGGTGTCGCCTGCGGCGAGCATCACGCTCTTGCCTTGCGACTGCAGCCACTTCGCGAGCTTGCCGATCGAGGTGGTTTTGCCGGCGCCATTGACGCCGGCCACCATGATGACGAAGGGCTTGGCCCTTCTCACGTCGAGCTTGCGCTCCAGTGGAGAGAGAAGCGCCGCGATCGCGTCCTTCAGCGCTTGCTTCAGCGCCTCGCCGTCGGCCACTTTCTTCTTGCGAATCTCGCCGATCAGCGCCCGCGACGCTTCCACGCCGCAATCGGCTTGCAGCAGCGCGGTCTCTAACTCCTCGTAAAGCGCCTCGTCGATCTTGCGCTGGGTGAAGAGTTCC
This sequence comes from Burkholderiales bacterium, assembly GCA_025929745.1. Classification (GTDB taxonomy): domain Bacteria; phylum Pseudomonadota; class Gammaproteobacteria; order Burkholderiales; family SG8-39; genus SCGC-AG-212-J23. The sequence continues at coordinate 6,063 of JAICPQ010000168.1, forward strand.
GAAACCGGGGTGTTAAGTACATCGCGTGTGCGTGCAAGCCCCGCCTTCAGGCGCGCCGCCCAGGAAGTCGCTACCATGGATCGATGCATTCTAACAAAGCAGGCGTGCGCATCATCGCCGGCGAGTACCGCGGCCGGCGTATCGCCGTGCCGGATCGGCCCGGGTTGCGGCCCACGCCCGATCGCGTGC
>JAICPQ010000266.1 GCA_025929745.1 Burkholderiales bacterium
GTTGGCGCCGCCCGAAATGATCATGTCCTTCGAGCGGTCTTTGATGGTGAGGAAGCCCTCGCCGTCCATGGCGCCCACGTCGCCAGTGTGCAGCCAGCCGCCGCGCAAGGTCGTCTGCGTGGCATCGGGGTTCTTCCAATAGCCGCGCATCACGCAGTCGGAACGCGTCACGATCTCGCCGATGTCACCCACCGGGAGCTCGCGGTCACCTTCGTCGAAGATCTTCACCTCCACGCCGGTACGCGCGATCCCGCAGGATTCGAGATTGCGCTTCTCGGCATGCATAGCCTGCGACAGGCCGGTGATAGTCATCGGCGCTTCGCCCTGGCCGAAAAGCTGAAAAAGGCGCGGACCGAAAAGCTCGAGCGCGCGCAAGGCATCCGCGACGTACATCGGCGCGCCGCCGTAGGTGATCGTTTTCAGGTTGCGCGGCCTGCGCGCCGCCGGGCTCGCAAGGAGCCGCACGATCATCGTCGGTGCCGCGAAGAAGGATGAGTTCGGCCAGTGGTCGAGCAGCTCGTAGATCTCCGCGGGCTCGAAATGGCCGCTTTCCGGAATCACGTTCACCGCGCCGGCCGCGAAGTGCGGCAGGCCGTACAGGCCCGAGCCGTGCGAGAGCGGTGCCGGATGGAGCGCCGTGTCGCCGGGATTCAGCTTGTCGATGTCGGCAAAGTACGCGTGCGTCTGGAACAACATGTTCCGATGCGTGAGCATCGCGCCCTTCGGCACGCCGGTCGTTCCGCTGGTGTAGAAAAGCCACGCCACGTCGTTCGGATCGACATCCGCGGGCGCAGCCTCCGTGTCGCCCATCGCTTCCTTCGGCGCGATGCCGGACGGCACGGCGCTGGCAAGGTCGGGTGAGACGAAGCAGAGCTTCGCGCCCGAGTCCTCCAGGATGTAAGCGAACTCCTTCGGATGGAGCTTGGCGTTCATCGGCACGGCAGTGAGGCCCGCGTGCCAGCAAGCGAAGAGGATCTCGTAGAACTCCACGCAGTTCTTCATCGCGAGCGCAACGCGGTCTGCGGGGTGTAAACCGAACCTGCTTCTCAGCGCGGATGAAATCCGGGAAACGCGTGAAGCCATCTCTCGATACGTGCGCACGGGCTTCTTGCCCAGCGCGAGCGCCGGGCGCTCAGGCAGCCAGCGGGCGCTGCGTAGCAGCAGATGTACCAGATTCATGCAGCGAAAAAAGCCTGCGCGCGTTGCGCGTGGTCTCGGCGGCAACCTCTTCCGGCGCACGGCCGAGTGCGCGCGCGACGGTGCGCAGGATGTGCGGCAGCAACGCCGGCTCGTTGCGCCGCGCCTTCGGCTGCGGCCGCAGGTCGCGCGGCGTGAGGTACGGAGCGTCCGTCTCCAGGAGCAGGCGGTCCCTTGGTATTTCCCTCACGAGATCGAGCAAATGCCGGCCGCGCCGCTCGTCGCAGATCCAGCCGGTGATGCCGATGTAGAGCCCGAGGTCGACGTACGCGTGAAGCTCGTCGATCTCACCGGTGAAGCAATGGGCGACGGCCTTTTTCACTCCATGGTGCCGGAGAATCTCCGCAAGCCGCGGATGCGCGTCCCGCGAATGCAGGAAAAGCGGCTTGCCTATCTCGAGGGCGAGCTCGAGCTGCGCGACGAACCATTTCTCCTGGTCCGGGTGCGAAGAGTAATTGCGGTTGAAGTCGAGGCCGCACTCGCCGATCGCAACACAGTTGGGGTGCTCCGAGATTTGCTTGAGCTCGGGGATCGTGCGCTCGCCGCAGTCGCGTGCATGGTGCGGATGAACCCCGGCCGTAAACGGAAAGCCGAGCGCGGAAGCCTGCCGGCTTTCTTCGACCGTGGTGCCGGTGACGATGACGGTCTCGACGCCGGCCGCGCGCGCCCGCGCCACGACCGCGTCCCTGTCCTCGCGGAACGATGAGTGCGTGAGGTTCGCGCCGATGTCGACGAGCTGCATCGGTCCAGTATACGAGATGGATACAAAGCGTTTCGGTTCTGAAAACGGATCGAAACCGCCGGCCGCTAGCCTGTGCGCTCCAAAATCTCAGGAGCCACCATGTACCGCCAGGCATTGCTCGCATCCGCCTTCTCGCTCTTACTCGCCAGCGCCGTACAGGTGCGCGCCGGCGAAGTCGCGCGCTGGAACGTGATCGCGACCGATGCGGCGCTCGCCGAGCAGCTCGATCCGCTCACCGAGTCGCGCATCTTCGCCATCGTGCACGCCTCGATCCACGACGCGCTGAACGCGATCGAACGCCGCTACCAGCCCTACCAAAGCCGCATCAGCGCGGCGCCGAACGCCTCGCCCGAGGCCGCCGTGGCCGGAGCTGCGCACGCCGCGCTCGTCGAGCTGATTCCCGCGCGCAAGGCGGCATTCGACGCCGCGCTTGCTTCAGTACAGGACAGGAACGGCTTGCAGGTCGGCCGGCAAGCCGCCGCCGCCATCCTCGCAAAACGCCGCGACGACGGCGCAAGTCGCGCCGTGGGGTACGCGCCGGGAAGCAAGCCGGGCGACTACCGTCCAACGCCGCCCGACTTCACGCCGGCATTCCTGCCGCAATGGGGCAAGGTGCAGCCGTTCGTGCTCAAGTCGTCGGCGCAGTTCCGTCCCGCGCCGCCGCCCGCGCCGGCCAGCACGCGTGCGCGCGCCGACATCGAGGAGGTACGGGCCATCGGCGGCCAGGTGTCCTCGCAGCGAACCGCCGAGCAGAGCCAGATCTCACGCTACTGGTACGAGAGCTCGCCGCAAGGCTGGAACCGCATTGCCCGGGAAGTCGCCGCGGCCCGCAACCTGGATGAGTGGGAAAGCGCGCGCCTCTTAGCGCTGGTGCACCTCGCCATGGCCGACGGCTTCATCGCCGGCTTCGAGGCGAAGTACCACTACAACTACTGGCGCCCCGCCACTGCGATCATCCACAGCGGCGATGCCAAGTGGCTGCCCGATCTCGTCACGCCGCCCGTGCCCGACTATCCGTCGACGCACACGGTGCTCGGCGCGGCGGCAGCCGTGGTGCTGGAGCGCTTCTTCGGGACCGACTACGTTTCGTTCTCGATGACGAGCGGCGCACCCTA
>JAICPQ010000111.1 GCA_025929745.1 Burkholderiales bacterium
CTTTCTGTGCGACGGCATTCTGGAAAGGGAGGCCCTCGCGCTCGTCGCCGCCGCCGAACAGCCCTCCGAACACCCCATCGCGACGGCGATCGTCGAAGGTGCCAAAGCGCGCGGGCTTGCGATGCCGCCTGCGCGCGACTTCGACGCGGTGAACGGCCTGGGAGTGCAGGCGAACGTTGCCGGCAAGAGGGTCCTTGTGGGTAGCCGCGCGTACCTGGCCCAATCCGGCGTCGACACGAGTCGCTGGGAACGCCAGTCGGACGCATGGCGTGCCCAAGCGAAGACGGTGGTGTTCTTCGCAGTCGACGGCAAGGCGCACGGCATGGCGGCGGTCGCAGATCCGATCAAGGAAACGACGGCCGAAGCGATCGCGAAGCTGAAGAACGAGCGCGTACGCATTGTCATGCTCACCGGTGACGGTAAGCGGACCGCCGAGGCGGTTGCGCGCCAGCTCGGCATCGACGAGGCGATCGGCGAAGTCCTGCCGCAAGACAAGGCGGAGCACGTCAGGCGCCTGCAGGCTGAAGGGCGCAAGGTCGCCATGGCGGGCGATGGCATTAACGACGCGCCGGCCCTTGCGCAGGCCGACGTCGGCATCGCGATGGGGACCGGAACCGACATCGCGATGGAAAGCGCGGGCGTCACCCTTGTGAAAGGCGACCTGCGCGGCATCGCGCGTGCGATCCGTCTGTCGCACGCCACGATGCGCAATATCCGCCAGAACCTTGTGTTCGCCTTTGGCTACAACGCGCTCGGCATACCGGTTGCGGCCGGCGTGCTTTATCCGCCGTTCGGGCTGCTGCTGTCTCCGGTATTCGCCGGCGCGGCCATGGCACTTAGCTCCGTATCGGTGGTCATGAATGCGCTACGGCTGCGTCGGACATCGCTTTGAGATTGAAGTAAATCTGCGAAAGGGAATGTCGGATGTCGTGGCTGATCACCAAGTATCTCGTCACTGCAGCCGTGGTAGTGGTCGTATCCGAAGCGGCAAAGCTCAGCGACAGGCTGGGCGGATTCATCGCCGCGCTTCCATTGGTAACAGTCTTGACCCTGATCTGGCTGCATATCGAGGACCAGCCACCCGCCAAGGTCGCGAACCACGCTTGGTATACGTTCTGGTACGTGCTGCCGACGCTGCCGATGTTCCTCGTATTCCCGGCCTTGCTGTCCCAAATGGGCTTCTGGCCCACGCTGCTGACATGCCTCGTGATTACAGTGGTCTGCTTCGGACTCTTGACACTCGTGGGCCCACCAGGGCTCAGATGAGTGGCGGGACGCTGCATAGGTACGAGCGCGACCCGAGCGCAATTTTGGTACGTTGATACTAAGCACCTAGTTGCTTTTCGCAGGTTAGCCCGTGCGGGTCATCTCATGCATCAAGGCGACCATCCCTTTACCGTCCTGTATGAAATCCGCTGACCGTTAAGAAGACGAAATGGAATCCGATGCGGTCACAGTTGAGGACTTTAGGGGGAGACCGGGCATGAAGAAGCGGCAAGAAGAAAGCTGGAACGAAGAAGACTTCGGCGAAGACTTCCAAGGCGATACGAAGCTTTTCGCTCGCCTCGTCGAGATTGACGAGATTGACGACGATGAGCTTGCCGATCAGGAAGAGGTGAGGCGCTTTGCGAATGTTGCGCGCGCGTGGGACGCGTAATTCCTAGCTAGCTGGCTGTACCGGCGGCCTCGGCGCGGTCCTAAGAAATCGAGCAACCGGGCGGGCAGCGGCGTCGCACAAGTGGAGAGAATGGCGATAGCCGCCTCCACACGCCGCGCCCGCCCGGATCCTCTTCGGCCGCAAAGACGAAGATTCGGCCAAGCGCGTGGACAGTGAGATAAAGCGAGCCGCGAGCGATCGACTATCAAATTTTTGATCTTGCTCATCGTGTAGGGCGATATGGGATACCGCCTCGGAACGAGCGCCGGTAGATTGAAGCTGTGTCGAACGCAGAAAGGCAAGAGCTGCTCCGCAGCGCAATGGTTTTCATATCGCTGCGCGAGCTTTCGCGACGCCTGCGAGTTTCACCGTCCACGCTGGACGAATGGATTTCCGGAGAAGCGCCGATGCCGGATGGCGCGATGTTCGTGTTGGTTGCCATGCTCAACGAAATCACTTGGCGCGAGCAAACCACCGATGCGGTGAAGGTCGAATGGTCGTTAGGTAACCCGACGACTTCCAAGGGCCGCAAAAATCAAGGAACCGATAGCCGATGAATTTAGCCGAGCCCAGGACGGCGAGTCATGCGCGGACGATCTCCGCCATGGCGCTGATCCACTCCGCGGAGTCGTTGAGACACGGGAGCAGGCGGAACGCGCGGCCGCCTGCGGCGAGGAAAGTCTGCCGTCCGGCGATGCCGATTTCCTCGAGCGTCTCGAGGCAGTCGGCAACGAATCCGGGGCAGACGACCTCCACGCGCTCCACGCCTTCGGCGCCGAGCTTGCGCAGCGTGGCGTCGGTCGCAGGGCCAAGCCACTCCGCGTAACCGAAGCGCGACTGGAAAGTCACGATGTAACGTTCGATGTTCAGGTGGCGCGCGAGAAGCGTCGCCGTCTCGCGGCATTCATGCTCGTAGCGCTCCGCGCCCCTTTTCGGCAGGCCGTGGAAGCTCATGACGAGCATGCCGCCTTCGCGATGCCGCGCCACATTGGCGGCGAGTGCGGCGATATACGCGGGGTGGTCGTGGAAGTGCTCGATCATGCGCACGCCAGGCGGAAGGATGTCGGCGACGCTCGCCGTCGTGCTTTCGGCGTACTGCGGATAAAGCGGCAGCACCACGGGGCTTTCCAGGTGCTTCAAAGCCTCGGGTATGGAGGGCGCGCCGTAGCGCATCGCGTAGCGCACCGGCTTGCCGGTTTTCTCTCCGAGGAGTCGGGCCTGCCGCTCCGTATACACGGCGAGCGGGGAGCCTTCTTGCATCCAAATCTGCGCGTACTTTTCCGCTGACTTTGCGGGGCGGGTGCGCAGCACGATGCCGTGGAGGATCGGAAGCCACAGCCAGCGCGGCAGCTTGACGACGCGCGGATCGGCGAGGAACTCGGCGAGATAGGCGCGCACGGCATCGGCCGATGGCGCGGCCGGCGTGCCCAGGTTGACGAGGAGGATGCCGCTCAGTGCTGCGAGAGCGCGCTCGAGAGGAGCTTCGCCGTGACGTCGACGATCGGAATCACCCGGTCGTACGCCATGCGCGTCGGGCCGATCACGCCGACCGTGCCGAGCACCTCGCCGTCGACGGTGTAGGGCTTGGTGACCACCGCGACGTCGTCGGGCGCGGCGACGCCGGATTCGCCGCCGATGAAGATCTGCACGCCCTGGCCCCGCAGCGAGTGATCCAGGATCGAGAGAAGCGAGCTCTTGCGCTCGAAAAGCTCGAGAAGCTGCTTCATCCGGTTCACGTCGTGCGTGAGGTCCTGCACCGTGAGCAGGTTGCGCTCGCCTGAAAGCACGTAGTCGCCGCCCTCCGCGAGCGCCCGGCTGCCCGCGTCGAGCGCGGTCGACATGAGCTTGGTCAGATCCTGGCGCAGCTCGCGCAGTTCGCCCTGCAGGCGCGCGCGTACATCCTCGAAGCTGTGCCCGGAGTAGTTCTGGTTGATGTAGTTCGCGGCCTCGATGAGCTCCGAGGGCGAGTAATCGCGCTCGGTAAAGAGGATCCGATTCTGCACGTCGCCCTCCGGCGTGACGACGATGAGCAGGATGCGCTTCTCCGAGAGCTTGAGAAACTCGATGTGGCGAAAAGTGACGGCGCGCCGGCGCGGCGTCATGACTACGCCGGCAAATTGCGTGAGCTGCGACAGGAGCTGCGAGGCGGCCTGCACCACGCGCTGCGGATTGTCCGGCAGCAGCTCGAGCTCGAGGCGATGCATGGCGTCGGACTCGAGCGGCTTCACGATGAGCAGCGTGTCGACGAAGAAGCGGTAGCCGAGCGGCGTCGGAACGCGGCCGGCCGAGGTGTGCGGGCTCGCGATGAAGCCGAGCTCTTCCAGATCGGCCATCACGTTGCGGATCGTCGCGGGCGAAAGGTCGAGCCCGGAATACTTCGAAAGCGTGCGCGAGCCGATCGGCTGGCCTTCGGCGATGTAGCGCTCGATCAAGGTCTTGAGCAGGATTTGCGCGCGCTTGTCGAGCATGGAAATCATTGTACACTCGAGCGTCATGCCCTCCGCGTTCCGCAGGATTGCCCTCTACGGGAAGCTGCGCAGCGCGGAGACCGAAGCTTCGTCAACCGAGCTGCGCGAATTCCTGAAGAAGCGCGGCTGCGAAGTTCTCCCCGAAGGCGATACCAAGGCCGACCTAGCCATCGTGATCGGCGGCGACGGCACGATGCTCACCGCTGCGCGCGAGCTCGTGCGCCATCAAGTTCCGCTCGTCGGCATCAACCAAGGCCGCGTCGGCTTCATGACCGACATCGGGCACGGCGATATGCAGGCCGGCATCGGCGCGATCCTCGATGGCAAGTACTCGATCGAGGAGCGCACGCTGCTCGACGCCGAGCTGGTGCGAGACGGGAAAGCGGCGCTGCAGACGCTCGCCCTCAACGAAGCGGTGGTGGGCAAAGGCGCGCAAGGGCGCCTGATTGAGTTCGATCTGCGCATTGACGGCGAGTTCATCTATACGTTGCGCGCCGACGGCATGATCGTCGCAACGCCGACGGGATCGACCGCGTATGCGCTCTCGGCGCAGGGTCCGATCCTGCATCCCGCGGTCGCGGCGCTTACGCTCGTTCCGCTCAACCCGCACACGCTGTCCGCGCGGCCGGTGAGCGTGAGCGACCGTTCGGTCATCGAGATCACGCTGCTGCGCGCGCTCGACGCGCGCGCGCATTTCGATGGACTGGCGCTCGCCGACATGAGCGAGGGCGACCGCCTCGTCCTCAGGCGCTCCGCGGACATGGTGCGTTTCGTGCACCCGCCCGGCTACCGTTACTTCGCGACGCTGCGCGAGAAACTGCGCTGGAGCGAGAAGCCGCTCGAACGCCGGCCGGCGGGATAGCATGCTGCGCGCGCTCGAGGCGGCGAACTTCGTCATCATCGAACGAGCGTCGCTCGAGTTCGGCGCGGGCTTCAGCGTGCTCACCGGCGAGACCGGCGCCGGCAAGTCGATCCTCGTCGACGCGATCGAGCTCCTCGTGGGCGGGCGCGGCGACGCCTCCCTGGTGCGCGAAGGCGCCGAGCGCGCCGAGCTCTCGGCCGAGTTCGACCTGGCGGATCGTTCTTTCTCGGCCTGGCTCGAAGAAGCGGGCCTGGCCGGGGATCCCGGCATCGTTCTCCTGCGGCGCACGATCGATCGGGCGGGGCGCTCGCGCTGCTTCATCAACGGTCACGCCGCCACGCTCGCTCAGCTCAAAAGCGCGGGCGAGCACCTCATTGATATCCATGGCCAGCACGAGCACCAGTCGTTGCTTCGCTCCGCGGCGCAGCGCGCACTCATCGATTCGCATGCCGGTGCGCAAGACCTGGTCGCGCAGGTCGGCGACGCGTACAGGTGCTGGCAGCGGCTGCAGGCGCTCGCCGAGGAGGCAGAGAAGAATTTCGCGCAGCGTGAAGCCGAGCGCTGCCAGATTCAGGACACCGTGACGGAGCTCAAGCGCCTGGCGCCGCGCGAAGGCGAGTGGACCGACATTTCCGCGCAGCACACGCGGCTCCAGCACGGGGCGAGCCTGCTCGGCGGCGCGCAGTCCGCGCTCGAGGCGCTCGAGGAAGGCGACGGCGCAACACTGGCGCAGCTCTCCGCCGTCTCCAGCCGCTTAGGAGCGCTCTCCGCGCACGACGACCACCTGAAACCGGTGGTCGAGCTTCTGGAATCGGCCGAAGCGCAGGCGCACGAAGCGCTGCGTGCCTTGCGCCAGTATGCTTCGCGAGTCGAGCTGGACCCGGAGGCGCTGCGCGAAGTCGAGGCGCGCATCGAGGCGCTGCACGCCGCCGCGCGCAAGCACCGCGTGCGCCCCGAAAACCTGCCGCAGCTTTTGGCCGATCAGGAAAAGCGGCTCCACGAGCTCGAGCTCGCCGTGAACGCGGAAGCCCTGCGTCGCGAAGTGGCGAGCGCGCAGGCGCAGTACAACAATCTCGCCAAGAATCTCTCGGCGAAACGGCGCGCGGCGGCCGAGGCGCTCGGCAAGGCGGTGAGCGCGGCAATGCAGCAGCTCGCCATGCCGGGCGGCCGCTTCGGCGTGAAGGTGAGCGCTACTGAAGAGCCCGCGCCGAGCGGGCTGGAGGAGATCGAGTTCGAAGTCGCCTCGCATCCGAGCCTGCCGCTTCGCCCGCTCGCCAAGGTGGCGTCCGGTGGCGAGCTCTCGCGCGTCAGCCTGGCCATCCAGCTGGTCGCGGCCAAGGCCTCGCCGATCGGTACTCTCGTCTTCGACGAGGTCGACACCGGCATCGGCGGTGCCGTCGCCGAAACCATCGGCCGCGCGCTACGCAAGCTCGGCAAGGACCGCCAGGTGCTCTGCGTCACGCACCTTCCGCAGGTCGCGGCGAGCGGCAACGATCAGTGGTCCGTGTCGCGCTCCGGTACCAGGGTGAAAGTCGCGCGCCTCGATCGCGCCGCGCGCATCGCCGAGCTCGCCCGCATGCTGGGCGGCACCGAAACCACGGCGCGCAAGCACGCCACGGGGCTTCTAGACGCGTCGTAAATCGGGGTCAGAGCCCGATTACGCGGGGCGGTAAGGGCAGTCCTTCTTCGTGCAGTCGGCGTAGAGCGCGAGGGAGTGGCCGCGCAGCGAGAAGCCGCGCGAGCGCGCGACGTCGGTCTGGCGTTTTTCGATGTCGGCGTCGTAGAACTCCTCGACGCGGCCGCATTGCAGGCAGAGGAGGTGGTCATGGTGCCCGCCCTCGTTCAGCTCGAATACCGCCTTGCCGGTCTCGAAGTGCTGACGCGCAAGCAAGCCGGCCTGCTCGAACTGCGTGAGGACGCGGTAGACCGTCGCGAGACCCACATCGATGCCCTCGGCGAGGAGCGTCTTGTGGACATCCTCCGCGGAGAGATGCCGGACCTTGCTCGACTCGAAGAGCTCAAGGATCTTTCGCCGGGGCAGTGTCGCCTTGAGCCCGCTGTCCTTAAGGCTTTGCACCGTGCTCATCGGCTGTCATTATATGCGGCCATGCATCGCTGGCCCCGGCTGCTCCTCGTTCTCGCCGTCGCGAGCTGCGGCTTCGTCCCGCAGATTCCCGGCGTGAAGCCCTATCGCATCGAAATCCAGCAGGGCAATTACATCTCTCCGGAAGCGATCGCAACCCTGCAGCCGGGCATGAGCAAGGAGCAGGTGCGCCTGGCGCTCGGCACGCCGCTTCTCACCGACATCTTCCACGCCGACCGCTGGGATTACGTCTACTGGCGGGATAGGCCTGGTGCGAAGCGCGAGCAGCGCAAACTCACCGTCTACTTCGAGGACGGCAAGCTCACGCGTCTCGATGGCGATCCAGGCGCCGCCGGCGCCACGCAGTGATAACCGCCACGTGAAGCTTGCCATTGCCGGCGCAGCGGGGCGCATGGGCCGCGCGATCGCGGAAGCCGCATCCGCCGATCCCGAGTTTTCCATCGTGTGCGCGTTCGACGCGGCCGCTGCCGGCGAGAGCGTGGGCAGGGTGAAGATCGTTTCGGATGCAGCTGCGGTCGCCCAGGCGGACGTGGTGCTCGACTTCACGCGCCCCGAGGGCACCGTGGCGCTTCTCAAGCACGCCAAAGCGATGGTGATCGGCACCACCGGCTTTAGCCCGGAAGACAGGAGCCGCATTTCGGAAGCGGCGAAGCGCATTCCCATCGTGCTCGCGGCCAACTTCGCCGTCGGCGTGAATACGGTGTACAAGCTCGCCGAGACGGCCGCGCGCATCCTCGGCGATGCCTACGACGTCGAGATCATCGAGGCACACCACCGCCACAAGGTGGATGCCCCGTCAGGAACCGCGCTCCAGCTGGGCCACGTCGTAGCGAAGGCGCTCGGCCGGGACCTTGAAAAGAATGCCGTTTTCGGCCGCAAGGGCGATGTGGGCGAGCGCAAGGCGAAGGAGATCGGCTTTCACGCGCTGCGCGGCGGCGACATCGTCGGCGAGCACACCGTGATCTTCGCGGGGAGCGGCGAGCGCGTCGAAGTCACGGTGCGCTCGCAAAGCCGCGCTACCTACGCGAACGGCGCGCTGCGCGCCGCGAAGTTCCTGAAGGGAAAAAGCGCCCGTCTCTACAGCATGGCCGACGTTTTAGGCCTATAATTTCATCCTCAATGAAGCGGGAGGGGCCGAGAGCCACTCCCGCTTTTCGCATGCGCATCAAAAATGGCTAACCTCGAACCCGCCGTGCTGGTCCTCGCCGACGGGACGGCCTTTCGCGGCCGCTCGATCGGCGCCCATGGCACGGCCGTGGGCGAGGTCGTTTTCAACACGGCGATGACCGGCTATCAGGAGATCCTCACCGACCCGTCTTACTGTCGCCAGATCGTCACGCTGACCTATCCGCACATCGGCAACACCGGCGTGAACGACGAGGACCCCGAATCGGGCCGCGTCTGGGTCGCCGGATACGTGGTCCGCGAGCCGTCCCGGGTGGTGTCGAGCTGGCGGGCCGACCGCTCGCTCGACGACTACCTCAAGGAGC